>NC_003318.1:0-187500 GCF_000007125.1 Brucella melitensis bv. 1 str. 16M
TCATGATAATCGGAGTATTGTTTATCATTATACTTGGACAAATAAACAGATATAGAATAAATTTCTAGTGCCATTCATACCAAACCTTGAAATAAGGTTATGTGTGCCTCCATTACATTTCAGTTTTTATTCTGCCCCTTCGAGCGCAGCCAGAAAATGGCAAAGAAGCCCAACACAAAAACAATCGGGAAGATGATCGCCGCGATTTGCGAGTGCTTGCCCAGCACCAGCATGATGCTGGGCACGAAATAGGCAAGCACCCCGAAGCCGATCAGGATGATGGCGGCGGCGATCGCCGGGTTGCTTTCCTTGCGCTCAGCCAAGATCACGAAACTCCTGCAACGTCTTCTTTTGCTGGCCAGCACTATCAAAATTTTCCGGTGCAAGCCATGCCTGATAGGCTTGTTTCAAGGCAGGCCATTCGCTGTCGAGAACGGAGAACCACGCCGTATCCCGGTTCCTGCCCTTGACCACCATATGCTGGCGGAAAATGCCCTCAAACCGGAAGCCGAAACGCTCGGCAGCACGCCTGGAAGGCCCATTTTCATTGTGGCATTTCCATTCATAGCGACGATAGCCAAGCACATCGAAAACATATTGCATGAACAGGAACTGCGCCTCGGTTGCCGCAGGCCTGCGCGAGATGAGCGGCCCCCAATAGATGCTCCCGATCTCGATCACGCCATTTGCCGGGTCGATGCGCATCAGCGCCTGCCGACCGGCCACTTTGCCGCTTGCCTTGTCGATCACCGCGAAAAACAGCGGATCATCGCTTTTGGAAGCCTTGTCCAGCCATGGCTCGAATTCGGCGCGTGTGGCAGGCGGAGTTTCAAACAGCCATGTAAAGCGCTGCTCCGCATCTTCCACCGAAGAGGCTGCAAAAAGCTCGTCGCCATGCTTTTGCGCGTTCAGCGGTTCAAGGCGCACATAGCGGCCTTCAAATATCTTGCGCTCCGGCTTTGGACGCAGTGTCCAATTCTGCAAATCAGTCATTTCAATGCTCCCATCCAATGCTGACAGGAGCATAAAAGGCACTTTACGCAAACAGAAAAATTGTCGCTCTCATTTTTCCCGGATTGCCGCCCGATCCACCGAAACGGCTTTGACAAGAGCCACCACCTGATCGCCCACCGACAGGCCCAGATCATCCACCGAGCGGCGCGTCAGCCGCGCACCGAGACGGCGACCGCGGAAATCAAGAAAAACATGCGCATTCGGCCCTTCCCCCCTTTCAATGCCCGTCACCGTAACCGGCAGAAGGTTGCGTATGCTGATCGCTTCAGGAATTTTGCGCGCAATCGAAACATCGCGCGCGCGCACCCGCAGGCGCACATGCATGGTCTGCTTCAGCCCGGCATCGCTCAACTGGAACGAGGCGCCGCCAAGGTCGATCTCGGCCAGTTTGTAACGCTCGTCATAAGCGGAGACTATGCCTTCCAGAAGCACGCCGCCGCCCTCGCTTTCCGCATCGATCAGCGGGAAAATATCCGCTGCCGCCCCGCTTGCCGTCACCCGGCCAGCCGATAGCAGCACGATCTGATCGGCAAGCCGCGCCACCTCATCGATCTCATGGCTCACATAGACGATCGGCACATGGCTTTCGTCGCGAAGCCGCTCAATGAAGGGCAATATTTCCTGCCGCCGCGCATGATCGAGCGAGGATAATGGCTCATCGAGCAGCAGAAGTGCGGGATCGGACAAAAGCGCGCGGCCAATGGCGACACGCTGGCGCTCGCCGCCGGAAAGTGTCGAGGGGCGACGGTCGAGGAGATGGCCGATGCCGAGCAGCGCCACCACCTCATCGAAGCTGCGCGTGGCCTGCCTGTGGCCTGCCCAGCGGGCATAGGTAAGGTTGCGCTTGACGCTCATATACGCAAACAATCGCGCATCCTGAAAAACATAGCCGATGCGGCGCTTTTCCGGCGGCAGGTTTATGCCTTTTTGCGCATCGAACAGCGTAAAATCGCCAACCGCGATGCGTCCGTTTTCCGGGCGGAGCGTTCCGGCGATCATTTTCAAAAGCGTCGTCTTGCCCGCACCCGAATGGCCGAACAAAGCCGTGACGCCCCCCTCAGCGGCAAAACCGGCCTCAATGGCAAAGGCCCCGTTGCGGCCCCTGATGGAAACCGTAAGCCCGCTCATTTCACACCTCCCGCAAGCCTGCGTTGCAGCCATTCGGACAGAACCACGGCAGCTATCGAAATCGTGGCTGAAACGGCGATCAGGCGGAAGGCTTCGGCATCGCCCGAGGGCGTCTGCAACAGGGTATAGATGGCAAGCGAAAGGGTCTGCGTTTCACCCGGAATATTGGAAACAAAGGTGATCGTAGCGCCAAACTCGCCCAGCGCCTTGGCAAAGCCCAGCACCGCGCCCGCCAGAATGCCTGGCAAAAGCGGCGGCAGAATAACGGTAAAAAAGGCGGTAAACCGGCTCGCGCCCAGCGTGCGCGCCGCCTCTTCAAGCCCGCGATCAAGCCCTTCTATCGAAAGGCGGATCGGGCGCACCAGCAGCGGAAAGGCCATGACACCGGCAGCAAGGGCGGCCCCCGTCCATCGGAAAGCAAATGAAAGGCCCAGCCACTCCTGCAAGGGCGCTCCCAATGGCCCGCGCGCACCGAACAGGATCAAAAGCAGGTAGCCCGTCACCACCGGCGGCAGGACGAGCGGCATGGTGACAATGGCCTGCACGAGCGACTTGCCCGGAAAATGAAACCGGGCAAGCAGCCATCCAACAAGAAAGGCAAGCGGCAGAGCGATAATGATGGCTATTCCGGCAACCCGGAGTGACAGCAGGACGATCTGCCAGATATTACTTTCCATAATCATTGGCTATCATTTACTCGGCAGCCTCCGCAGCGCCCACAAACCCCTTGTCCTTTATAATGGCCTGACCGGCATCACTTTCAAGGAAAGCGAGAAATGTTCTGGCGGCATCGCTTTCATTCTTCTTGAGCAGCGCCGCAGGATAGAGGATCGGCGCATGGCTATCCGCCGGAAAGCGATAGGCTTCAACCAGTTCCGGCGCCGCGACGCGGTCGGACGCATAAACAATTGCAGTCTTCACTTCGGCCAGGCTGACATATCGCAGCGCAACACGCACATTTTCCGTGAAGACTGCATTTTTCTCGACTTCTTTCCAGATATCCAGCTTTTCAAGTGCTGCCTTGCCATATTTGCCCGCCGGAACATTCGACGGATCGCCCATCGCAAAGCGGCCAGCACTCAGGAGCTCCCTGGCGTCGCCCTTGGGCGTGTCTTTCTGCGCTGCAATCACCAGCGCGTTTCCGGCAATGATCTTGCGCGAGGCCTTGTCGATGAGGCCAGCCTTTTCGACATAATCCATCCAGTCGAGATCGGCGGAAATAAATATCTGCGCCGGAGCACCCTGCTCGATCTGTCTGGCGAGGGCGGATGAGGAGGCAAAGGAAGCCACAACTTCCGTGCCATCTCTGGCCTTGATCTGCCTGGCAGCTTCTTCGATCACATCCTTCATGCTGGCGGCGGCAAAAACGATCACCTTTTCGGCGGCCTGCGCCACCGAAGCAGCACCGGCGGCAATCGTGATGAGAAATGCGGCGATCAGCTTCTTCATGACTATTCTCCATATTGCCCGCAGAACGGGCATAAACCATCATCCGCCGGAAAATCCGGCGCTGTTTACGCTCAGGCACCGAACCCGGTCCGATGCTTCGACTTGCGATGATGGGTGTGATGGAGGCAAACGCGACCCGGATGCCGTCAAACCCTTGATACACGGGCGTCCATGCAAAAGCCGCCCTGAAAATTCCGTAACGAATTCATATCGTTCCAGAATCGGAGCCACCATAGTGTGGTTCAAACTATTTGACCAGCCCTATGAAAGACCTGCGGCATCAGCTACCGATATGTTTGTTCGCGCCACGTTTCTCGGCAAGCTTCACCTGCTTCTGGCGCTCGGCATAGCATCCGGCGCAGGAAACACCTTCCTCGAAAAACTGCGAAAGCTTGTCTTGCGGTGTGAGCGGACGGCGGCAGGCGCGGCAAAGCTCCACGTCGCTTTCGGCAAGCCCATGCCCAACGGCCACGCGCTCATCGAACACGAAGCATTCGCCGTTCCACATGCTTTGCTCGCGCGGGACTTCCTCCAGATATTTCAGGATGCCGCCCTTCAGATGATAGACATCATCAAAGCCGAGGCCCTTGACGAAAGCCGTCGCCTTTTCGCAGCGGATGCCGCCGGTGCAGAACATGGCGATCTTCTTTCCTTCCAGCCTGTCGCGGTTCTGCTTCACCCATTCCGGAAACTCGCGAAAAGTTCTGGTCTGCGGATCGATTGCGCCCTCGAAAGTGCCGATCGCATATTCATAATCATTGCGCTTATCCACCACGACGGTGTTCTCGTCGGCGATAAGTGCGTTCCAGTCTTTTGGCGCAATATAGGTGCCGACACTTTTCAAGGGATCGATGCCCTCCACACCCATGGTGACGATTTCGCGCTTCAGCCGCACTTTCATGCGGTGAAACGGCATTTCGCTGGCATGGGAATATTTCAGTTCCGGCTCACCGAGCCCCGGAATGGCGGTGATATGCGCGATGAGCTTTTCAATCGCCCCGGCCGATCCGGCCACGGTTCCATTGATGCCTTCAGCCGCCAGAAGCAGCGTGCCCTTGATGCCGTTTGCGCAGCACAATTGGGCCAGCGGCTCGCGCAGGCTTTCATATTGCGGAAGTGGTGCAAAACAATAAAGGGCGGCAACAGTGAAAGGCAAATTGCTCATGGGATCTATCTTCTTTGAAAAGTTACCCTGCAACTAATCCCCACAAACGGCGAATTCAAGTCAAGTTTATCCCCCTCATCCCGACTGCGCCGAAAATGTCCTCGACGATTCTGTCCTAGAGGAGAAATGCATGTTTGACAGACCTACGATTGAAGCCCTCACCACCATGGCGAAGGAAGCCGATATCGATCCGGCGGCATTGCTGGCCATCGCGGAAGTGGAGAGCGGCGGTCGCGCACTCTACGCGGTTAAAGGAAACATGGAACCGGCAATCCGTTTCGAGGGGCATTATTTCGACCGCAGGATTTCCGGCCGCATCCGTGATTTTGCACGCAAAAACGGGCTGTCTGCGCCCGAAGCAGGCAAAATCCGCAACCCCAAATCCCAGGGCGAACGCTGGCTCCTGCTGGAACGCGCCATGGGCCTCAGCCCGAAAGGCGCACTGGAATCGACCTCATGGGGGCTGGGACAGGTCATGGGCGCGCATTGGGAATGGCTTGGCTACCGCTCGGTCGATGCGCTGGTGGCCGAAGCCCGCGAATCAGTTGCCGGTCAGGTGCGGCTGATGCTGCACTTCATCGAGAAGGCGCAATTGGTACAGGCCCTGCGCAGCCACGACTGGCCCGGTTTCGCGCGCCGCTATAATGGCCCCGCCTTTACCCGCAACAATTACGACAAGCGCATGGCTGAGGCACATCAACGCTGGCAAAACCAGATTGGCAGTTTTAAAAAAGCAGCCTGATACATCCCGTCTCCGGCGGTGGACAAACCGCCACCGGGGATTTAAATCGATTTATAAGGATGAAGCGCCCCTATGCGGACTGCATCGGCGCTTCATCCATTTGTTCTGAAGCCTTGCGTATTTCATCAAGGGGATGCGCCCAACCGTCGAGCGAGCCGATGTCGCAGAAAACCGATCTTCTTCTTCCCATCATGAAAGGCCAGCCGGTCATTCCGGTTCTGCTGATCGACAAGGTGGAACATGCCGTTCCACTGGCGCGCGCGCTTGCCAGAGGCGGGTTGCCGGCAATCGAGATCACGCTGCGCACTGCGGCGGCGCTGGACGCCATCCGTGCGGTTGCGAATGAAGTGCCGGAAGCCATCGTCGGCGCAGGTACGATCCTCAATGCGAAGCAATATGAAGACGCTGCCAAGGCCGGTTCCCGCTTCATCGTCAGCCCCGGCGCGACGAAATATATCGTCGCCGCTGCAAACGACAGCGACGTTCCCCTTCTTCCTGCCGCCATCACGCCCGGCGAAATGCTGGCGCTACGCGAGGAAGGCTATACGCATCTGAAATTCTTCCCCGCCGAACAGGCTGGCGGCGCGCCTTTCCTGAAAGCCCTGTCATCACCGCTTGCTGGCACGTTCTTCTGCCCGACAGGCGGCATCAGCCTTGCCAATGCCAGAACCTATCTGCCCCTGCCGAACGTGCTCTGCGTCGGCGGCTCGTGGGTTGCGCCCAAGGAACTGGTGGAAGCAGGCAACTGGAACGCCATCACCGATCTTGCAAAGGATGCAGCCGCGCTGAAAGCCTGATCTCACCGCACTGCAAGAGCGCAAAAGGGGCCGCAACGGCCCCTTTTCCTTGCATGATCTGGTGGTCAATTGGTTTCGGTGAACTTCGCCACGGTCAGGAAGGTGACGGCGTTGCCGCTGAACTGGTTGGCGCGGGCGCTCGGCAGATCACCACGCTGGAAACCGGCAGTGTAAACCATGGTCGGGGCAGAGCGCAGCGCATCATTGCGCAAGACCGGGCTCGCCACGGGAACCGTGCTGGAAACCGGCTCGGTGGACATGGCGATTTCCGAGCTCGGCATGACAGCAGGCCGTATCACAGGGCGCGGCCTGGATGGTGCCTTGGCCATACGACGTGCGCCCTTGGTTGTGGTGCGCACCCCGGTATCCGCAGTCTTACCAATGATGGCAGCCTTCTTGCGCATGGCAGCAGAGGCCACAGCAGCCGGCTTCGTGGGGGCGGCGGAGGCCATCTGAACCGGAGCCGGAGCCTGCTTCGGAGCAGCGGCTGCAACCGGCTTGGCATCATAATCGTAATCGTCTTCAGGCGGCGCGATCAGCTCGCCAATTTCATCACGCCTGGAAACCATGGCAAGCTTCGTGTCGGCGCGCGGCGCTTGCGTGGGCAGCGGGAAAGCCGCCGTTTTACCCGGCTGCGGCGCAACCGCATTGCCTGTCGCGTCAGCCATCTCACCGGCCATCTGGGCAGGCTCATCGGACTGGCTGTTGACGAGGGCCGCAATCGCATCCTGCCCCCTTGCCGGATGCTCACCGGGACGTTCAGGGCGGGCAGTCGGAATAACGGCGGCGGCAAGCTGCACATTATCTGTTTCAAGATGCGGACGGGCCGAGGGGACGGGCACAAAGCCGTTCGTCAATGCGGCAGACATGCCTGCATCGGCAACCTGTGCCGTATTGGCATCCACGGCAGCGCGTGCAGCAGCAGCCGGATCTTCGGCGGCGGCGAGCGCCACGGCATCCTGCGGGGCCATTTGCGGCTTGTGGGCAGGCACAGGAACATTGAAGGCGGCAACCGGCGTTTCCGCCGCTGCGGCCTGCGCATCAAGCCCGGTTTCCGGACGCGGCGCCTGCATCGGCACCGGAGCATCGCGGGCAGGAAGGGCTGCAACCATGGTTTCACGCGGCTGTTCCACAGGCGCCGCCGGCACGGCTGCCGGGGCCTGCCGCGTGGGCGCGGTTGCCCGCGCCGGGCGCGCCGTGGCAGGCGCTGCGGTATCGCCATTATCCTCTTCCTCGTCGGCACCGCCGCCGCCGAAAAGCGCAGCAAACAGCGATTTGCGCTTCCGCGAAGAGGAGTTGCTGGCCATCATGATGGTTCCGCCACCAGCCTTGCGCTTTTCGATCATCGCCAGTGCCTGCTCATAGCCGGGCAGCGGCTTGCCGTCGGTGGGAATGTGAACGGTCTTGCCGTCAGGAAACAGCGCCAGCAATTCGCGGCGGCTCATGCGCGGCCAGTGGCGCACATTGCCGACATCCATATGCACGAAAGGCGAGCCGGACCGGGGATAATAGCCAACGCCGCCGATCTGGTAACGCATACCGATGGCACGCAGCTTGGCAAGCGGGACACCGGGGATGAAATAGTCCATCGCGCGGCCAAGCATATGCTGGCTCTTCTTGGCAACGCCGCGCGTACTGGAACGCAGCATGGCGTTGGTCGCGGGCGAACGATAGGCTGAAACGACAGTGATATATTCACGCGAGCCGGTGGACTGATAGACCTGCCAGATGAGGTCGAACAGGCGCGGATCCATCCTGGTCGGTTCGTTGCGGCGCCAGTCGCGCAGGAAAACATTGAGGCGCTTCAGGCCATCAGGCAGAAAACGTCCATCCTTCTTGAAGGCAATCTCGGCCTTCTCGCCGGTATGGACATAGTAAAGCTTCAGAGAGCGGGTTTCAGCCGAAGCCTGCGAGGGCAAAACCACCATGGCGACCGCCGCTATGGCAAGGCCAGCCGATATGGATGCCCTGGCGCGCATAACGCCTGAGCAGGCTCCGGTCCAGACCTTTGAAAAGTACTTTTTCATGGTCGATATGCTGCTCATCGAATCTTATCGCCTTACCGTTTTGCCCGCCCATAGGCTTCGTCAGAGACCATGCCAGAAACTTTGCCAGAGTTCCGATTGTCGGATTTAATGGTTAATGGACGCTTAGTGAACAACAAATGCGGAGACACCATGGCAAAAAAGACACACCAGCGCATCTATTTTCATCGTGGTAAAGATTTTATTAACAGACTTGCGATTGGGACACATCCTGGCAGCAAAAACAGGCAAAATATGGGAAGCGCATAAAATTCATGGACTTATATTGTCCAGCCTATATGGCCGCGCGGCCCCATGAGCAGCTTTCATTCTCAAGATCGCTCTCTTTGCCCTTGCCGGAAATCGACGCCACATCGATGCCATATTCTTTCAGCTTGCGGTAAAGCGTGGTCCTGCCAATGCCCAGACGGCGCGCAACCTCGCTGATTTGCCCGTCGTAATGTGCAATCGCAAAGCGGATCATTTCTTCCTCGGCAGCAGCAAGGGTGCGCACTTCGCCATCGGCATCAATGCCGCTGAAGGCAGTGCCCGCGCGCCCGACCGATAAGGGAGCGGCCGGTTTCTGCCACATCGCCTGCGCCCCGGCAAAACCGGCGGCACCAAGATTAAGCTGCGCAAAATCCTCGACCGTCAGTTCGCTTTTGTCGCAGAGCAGAACCGCACGATAAACAGCATTCTTCAATTCACGCACATTGCCGGGCCACTGATAGGCCTTCAGCCGTTCCAGCAGATGCGGCGCAATGCCGGTGATGTGGCTCAGCCGCTCCTCGCTGGCAAAGCGCACCGCAAACTGGTGCACGAGAATGGAAATATCCTCCACGCGCTCCCGCAAGGGCGGCATTGCGATGGAAAAGGAGCCGAGCAGATGATAAAGCCCGGCATGAAAACGCCCCATATGAACGAAATCGACCAGCGGCTGGCTGCTGGAAGTCATGATGCGGGCATTGGACGTCACCCGCGAACCGTTCGATTCATACTGGCCCGACTGCATGGCGGTAAATAACCGAAGCTGCGCGTGGTGCGGCAATGCGCCGACTTCATCCAGAAACAGGACGCCGCCATCGCGTTCCGCCAGTTTACCGGCGCTGACGATCGGATCATCCGGGCAGAACTTCGCAGTGCCGAACAGGATATCGTCGGCATTTTCCATCGTAAGCCCGCGACAGTCGAGTGAAACGAAGGGGCCGCGCCAGCGCGACCCGCCACCGCAAATGGCGCGCGCAAGCGTTTGCCTGCCGCTGCCAGTCTCGCCTTCGACCAGAAGCGGGGCATCCAGCGCCGCCGCGCGGCGCGCCAGAACCATCACCCGCTCCATTTCAGGGCTTTTTGCCACCATTTCCGAAAGCGAAAGATGCACCCTCGGGGAAGAACGGGCACGCTGTATCTCATGTGTCAGCGCGTCGAGTTTCAACACATTTGCAACGGAAACCTGAACACGCTCGAAAATCAGCGGCTTTATCATGAAATCCGCCGCGCCAAGCCTGATGGCCTGCGCAACGCGATGCATGTCATCGCTATGCACCAGCACGATAACCGGCACCGCCACCCCGGCCGCGCGCATCCGCGACAAAACGGTGAGGCCGTCCATATCCGGCATGGTGAGGTCCAGCAGCACCAGCACGATATCCTTGCGCTGGCTTATGAAGCCCAGCGCACTTACCCCGCCATCGGCAAGGATCGTGCGATAACCCATGCGCATGACTATTGCTTCGAGATTGCGTCGCTGAATCGGATCGTCATCCGCTATGAGAATGCGCGTTGCCATAAATTGCTTTTATCAACCGTTGATGTTGCCGCGCCGTGATATATAGGAACATATCGGTTTCCTGATATACCAAGCACATTATTTGAGCGAAGTGTCCACTATTTCAAAGCACTAATATATGATCCCAATTTCATGATGGTTAAAAATAGCTATCCGGCGCAACCTGTTGAAAATTGACAATCCCGCTTGAATGCGTTGCACTTTTCCTACCTCTTGGCGATCCTTGCAAGACATGCGAGAAGAGAACATCGATACCGGCTCCGCAACCGAACCGAGCCGGTATATCCCTAAAGTTACAGGGCATTCTTGCGAACAGATTGCGGCAGGAGCCCTCAGGAGAATGCCCGATGAAATTTATGGTGTATCGTTTTTCGTCAGACGCAATCTTGCGCGCACCGGCAGCCGACGCCATTGCAGCGAAAAAGCACGATCTCGGCAATCTGCCGGAATGGAACCTCGCCGATCTTTATCCTGCGCCCGACAGCCCGCAGCTTGCCAGCGACCTTGAAAAAGCAATGCAGGACAGCGTTCGTTTTGAAGAACGCTGGAAGGGCAAGCTTGCCGACGAAGCCGCAAAGCCGAATGGCGGCAATCTTGCCGAAGCCATCCGCGAATTTGAGGCGCTCAGCGAATTGATGGGGCGCATCGGCTCCTATGCGGGCCTTTATTATTACGGCGATACAACCGATCCCAAGCGCATGAAGCTGTTCGGAGACGCACAGCAGAAGCTGACCGACGCAAGCACGCCGCTTATTTTCTTCACCCTTGAGCTTAACTGCATCGATGATACGGTTCTGGAAAAGGCAATGAACGAAAACCCCGCCATCGGCCATTACCGCCCATGGCTCACGGACCTGCGCATGGACAAGCCCTACCAGCTTGACGACAAGCTGGAACAGCTTTTCCATGAAAAATCGATTACCGGCTATAGCGCCTGGAACCGCTTGTTCGATGAAACCATGTCCGGCCTGCGGTTTGAAATTGGCGGTGAACAACTGGCAATCGAGCCGACCCTGAACATGTTGCAGGACGCCGATGGCGCGGTGCGCAAGCAAGCCTCGGAAGCACTGGCGAAAACCTTTACCGCAAATCTTCGCACCTTTACGCTCATCACCAATACGCTTGCCAAGGACAAGGAAATTTCCGACCGCTGGCGCGGTTTCAAGGATATTGCCGATAGCCAGCATCTTTCCAATCGTGTGGAACGGGAAGTGGTGGATGCGCTGGCAAAGGCGGTCGAAGATGCCTATCCGCGTCTTTCGCACCGCTATTATGCGCTGAAAGCCAAGTGGCTCGACCTTGAAAAACTTGAAAACTGGGACCGCAACGCACCGCTGCCGGAAACCCCGCAGGCGCTGATCCCGTGGGACGAGGCGCGCGAGACCGTGCTTTCCGCCTATGGCAATTTCGCGCCCGAAATGGCCGATATCGCCAGGAAATTCTTTGACAGGAACTGGATCGACGCGCCGGTTCGCCCCGGCAAGGCGCCGGGCGCCTTCGCCCATCCGACCGTGCCGTCCGCGCATCCTTATGTGCTGCTCAACTATATGGGCAAGCCGCGCGATGTGATGACGCTGGCCCATGAGCTTGGCCATGGCGTGCATCAGGTGCTGGCGGGCAGCCAGGGCGCGCTGATGGCATCCACCCCGTTGACCCTCGCAGAAACCGCATCCGTCTTCGGCGAAATGCTGACCTTCCGCTTACTTCTGGAACGCACCAGAGACAAGCGCGAGCGCAAGGCCATGCTGGCACAGAAGGCCGAGGACATGATCAATACGGTCGTGCGCCAGATCGCCTTCTACCAGTTCGAGCGGCGCGTTCATACCGAGCGGCGCGCGGGCGAACTTACATCGGAACGCATTGGTGAAATCTGGATGGACGTGCAGCGCGAAAGCCTTGGCGACGCGGTGCGGCTCAATCCGGGATATGAGACCTTCTGGACCTATATCCCGCATTTCATCCATTCGCCATTCTACGTCTATGCTTATGCTTTCGGCGATTGCCTGGTAAACTCGCTCTATGCCGTTTACCAGAACTCGGAAAAAGGCTTTCAACAGAAATATTTCGAGATGCTGAAGGCTGGTGGCACCAAGCATCACAAGGAATTGCTGGCCCCGTTTGGCCTGGATGCCTCGGACCCCGGTTTCTGGAACAAGGGACTTTCGGTGATCGAAGGCATCATCGACGAACTCGAAGCCATGGAAGACTGAGCAAGAACTGTGACCCGGCCGGGGAACAAACCGCTTATTCTCTTTCGCGATGACAAGGCGGGCCGCGATGTGCTTTTCGCGGCCCCCTCAAGGATCATCCGTGCCGATACGCCGGATGAATTTGAACCCGCATGGGAAGCGATGCAAAGGGCGCACGAAGCCGGTGAATGGCTCGCGGGCTATCTTTCTTATGAGGCGGGCTATCTTCTGGAACCGAAGCTGAGGCCCTTGCTGCCAGAGGGGCGCAAAACGCCGCTTCTGTGTTTTGGCGTGTTCGACGGCCCGTCCGATGAGCAATTGCATGTGCGTGACAGCGAAAACGCCACCTATCTGCGCAATCCCGTCGCGCAATGGTCGTTCGAGGACTATGCGCCGCGCTTCGAGCGGCTGTACCGGCATTTGCGCGAAGGCGATTGCTATCAGGGCAACCTGACCTTTCCTGTGACCGCGCAATGGGGTGGCGATCCGCTCATCCTGTTCAACATGCTCGCGAAACGCCAGCCGGTCCGCTATGCGACCTATTGCGATCTCGGCGGCCCGGTTGTTTTGTCGCGCTCGCCGGAGCTTTTCTTCAAGGTTGACGGTGACGGATGGATCGAAACCCATCCGATGAAAGGCACCATGCCGCGCGGAGCCACGCCGGAGGAAGACGAGCGCAACCGTCAATTCCTGCTTAACGACCCGAAAAACCAGGCCGAAAACCGCATGATCGTGGACCTGTTGCGCAACGATATCTCGCTGGTGAGCGAGGTGGGGTCTCTCGACGTGCCGGAACTTTTCCGGGTCGAATCCTATCCAACCGTCCACCAGATGGTCAGCCGCGTGCGAGCAAGGCTGAAAAGCGGATTGCATCTGCGGGCAGTTTTCGCCGCACTTTTTCCTTGCGGTTCCATCACCGGCGCGCCCAAGATCAGCGCCATGAAAATCCTGCGCAGGCTTGAAACCGGCCCGCGCGACATCTATTGCGGCTCGCTCGGCTGGATCGAACCGGGCGGGCGCATGCGTTTCAACGTTGCCATACGCACGATCTCGCTTCTGGGCGGAAATCGTGCAATCTTCAATGTCGGAGGCGGTGTAGTCTTCGATTCCACGGCGCAAGCGGAGTACGAGGAATGTCTTCTGAAAGCACGGTTCGCGACGGGTCAAAAGCCGTTACCAGCGAACCGGATTATCAGCTGATCGAAACCATGCGATGGGAGCCGCTTGCCGGCGTCCTGCGCTTCGACCTGCATATGGCCCGCCTTGAAAATTCCGCTAGGGAATTGAATTTCGCCTGCAATATGGACGTCATTCGCCAGAAAATCGCGGAAAGCGGAACCGGCGACCAGGCGCTGAAACTGCGCCTCACGCTTGCACCCGATGGTGTTGCCACGGTTGCAGCCCTGCCCTACGAGGCTCTGCCGCAGCAGACGGTCTGGCGCATCGCCATCGCCCGCACCCGCCTTGACCACACCGACCCGCTATTGCGTTACAAGACGACAAGGCGACAGGCCTATATCGCCGCGCGCGAGGAATATTCGCCTGCGGAAGTGGACGAAGTCATCCTTCTCAACGAACGCGGCGAGGTTTGCGAAGGCACGATTACCTCCATCTTTCTGGACATTGGCGGCACGGCCCGCACGACGCCTGCACTTTCCTGCGGCCTGCTCGACGGCGTGATGCGGCGCGAACTTCTGGACAAGGGCGTGGCCAGTGAAGAGGTGGTGAGCGTGGACATGCTGAAGAGTGCCCGCAATATTCTGTTTGGCAACTCGCTGCGTGGAATGATCCGGGCAAAGCTGATCGAAAGCTGATATGCGTTAAACATGTTTCAAGTCATAGGCTTGTGATATTTCTTCCTTTCAATGAAGTTGTGCTATCGTTCCGGCACAATGAGCGAACCCGCTCCAGCGAAGAGGAAGAAAATGGCGAGAGAAAAATGGCAGGTCTATGGCGAGATAACCGGCCCCATCATCATGATCGGCTTCGGGTCGATCGGGCGCGGTACCCTGCCGCTGATTGAACGCCATTTCAAATTCGACCGGTCGCAAATGGTCGTGATCGACCCCAGCGAGAAAAACCGCAAGATCCTTGATGAAAAGAATATCCGCTTCATCAAACAGGCAATCACCAGGGACAATTACAAGGATGTCCTCGGGCCGCTGCTGAAAGGCGTGAAAGGCCAGCCCTTTGTCGTCAATCTTTCCGTCGATACAAGCTCGCTCGACCTGATGCGCTTTGTCCGCGAATGCGGCGCGCTCTATATCGACACCGTGGTCGAACCGTGGCTCGGCTTCTACTTCGATGCGCAGGCGGACAATGCCGCGCGGACCAATTATGCACTGCGCGAAACAGTGCGCAGCGAAAAGCGCAAGAACCCCGGCGGCCCGACCGCCGTTTCCTGCTGCGGCGCCAATCCCGGCATGGTGTCGTGGTTCGTCAAGAAAGCGCTGGTCGATCTTGCCGCGGAACTGAAGCTCGATTTCACCGAACCAGCGCCGCAAGACCGACACGGCTGGGCAAAGCTGATGAAAAAGGCGGGCGTGAAGGGTATCCATATCGCGGAGCGTGATACGCAGCGCGCTAGGAAACCCAAACCCTTCAATACCTTCTGGAATACATGGTCCGTGGAAGGCTTCATCGACGGAAGGCCTTCAGCCTGCCGAGCTTGGCTGGGGCAGCCATGAAAAATGGAAGCCCAAGAACGCCCGCAAGCAGAAAAAGGGCAACAAGGCCGCCATTTTCCTTGAACAACCCGGCGGCAATACGCGCATCCGTACATGGTGCCCGACGCTTGGCGCGCAATATGGCCTGCTTGTGACGCATAATGAGGCGATTTCCATCGCGGATTTCTTCACCCTGCGTGACAAGAAAGGCAAGCTCGACTTCCGCCTCACCTGCCACTATGCCTACCACCCCTGCAACGACGCCATTGTCTCGCTTGACGAAATGTTCGGTGCGGGCGGAAAGGCCCAGCCCGTACAGCATGTCCTCGAAGAAAACGAAATTCTGGACGGTGCGGACGAGCTTGGCGTCCTGCTCTATGGCCACGCCAGAAACGCCTATTGGTACGGCTCGCAACTGACCGTGCAGGAAGCGCGCAAGCTTGCGCCCTACCAGAACGCAACCGGCTTGCAGGTTTCTTCCGCTGTGCTCGCCGGCATGGTCTGGGCGCTGGAAAACCCGCAAAGCGGCATCGTCGAGACCGACGAAATGGATTACCGCCGCTGCCTTGAGGTGCAGATGCAATATCTCGGACCTGTAAAGGGCTATTATACCGACTGGACGCCGCTTGAGGGCCGCGACGGGCTCTTCGAGGAAGACGTCGACAGGAAAGATCCCTGGCAGTTCCGCAACGTTCTGGTCCGCTGATCGAGATGCCGCCCGCGTCCTGAAACGGGCGGCTTTCATTGCGACAGTTTCGCAACAGTTTCATTATCCTCACACTAAGGACTTGTTTTCGGGTAAGTTTCCATACATCACACGCGAAACTTTCTAATGGAGAGCATGGACATGAAACGCTTCCGCATCGTTGCCCCCCTCGCACTCATGTCGCTTGCGCTGGCTGCTTGCGAAACAACAGGCCCGGGCAGCGGCAATGCCCCGATCATAGCCCATACCCCTGCCGGCATAGAAGGAAGCTGGGTCGATCCGAATGGCATCGCTTCCTCATTCAATGGCGGCATCTTTGAAACCCGCACCACCGACACCAACGAAAAGCTGGCGGAGGGCAACTATCTCTACCTGTCGCCGCAACTCGTTGAAATCAACATGCGGTCCATCGTGCGCGGCACCACCTCGAAGGTAAATTGCGCACTGGTTTCGCCGACGCAACTTAACTGCACCTCCTCGGCCGGTTCGCGCTTCTCGCTCACCCGCCGCAACGCCGGCTGATCCCTTTTTGGAAAACAGAAACGGCCCAAACCGGGCCGTTTCCCTGCCCGTTACACACGATCCGATAAACAACGATTTGTCAGGATTGTAATTTGTCTTTTTTTCTCTAGTTTTCTGGCAGAACATGGAGTCGGAATATGAGTGGAACGGACAAGGTGCGTGTGAACGTCAGCCAGACAGCGCAGACCCCGCTGCATACATCGGCCAAACTGCCGAAAGTCGGGGTTTTGCTGGTCAATCTCGGCACGCCGGACGGCACGAGCTACGGCCCGATGCGGCGCTATCTTGCCGAATTTCTCTCCGACCGCCGCGTCATCGAATGGTCGCGCCTTATCTGGTACCCGATCCTTTACGGTATTGTTCTCAACACACGGCCCAGGCGTTCCGGCAGGCTCTATGATCGCATCTGGAATCACGAGAATAATGAATCGCCCCTGCGCACCTATACGCGCGCGCAGGGCGAGAAACTTGCCAAAGCACTTAGCGACCAACCCAATGTCGTGGTGGACTGGGCGATGCGCTATGGCCAGCCTTCCATCGAGAGCATAACCGACCGCCTGCTTCAGCAGGGCTGCGAGCGGATTGTGATATTCCCGCTCTATCCGCAATATTCCGCCACCACCACGGCGACGGTGAACGACAAGTTCTTCGAGGCGCTGATGAAAAAGCGCTTCATGCCTGCAATCCGCACCGTGCCGTCATACGAGGCCGAGCCGGTCTATATCGACGCGCTGGCGCGTTCCGTCGAAAAGCATCTGGCTACGCTTTCCTTCAAGCCCGAAGTCATCCTCACCTCCTATCACGGCATTCCGAAAAGCTATTCGGACAAGGGCGACCCCTATCGCCAGCAATGCCTTGAAACGACGCGGCTTCTGCGTGAGCGCCTCGGCCTTGGCGAAGACGAGATGCGCGCCACCTTCCAGTCACGCTTCGGCCCGGAAGAATGGCTCCAGCCCTATACCGACGAAACCGTGAAGGAACTGGCCAAAAACGGCGTCAAATCGGTGGCGGTGCTCAATCCTGGTTTCGTGGCCGATTGCCTGGAAACGGTGGACGAAATCGGCAATGAGGCAGCGGAAGAGTTTCTTGAAAACGGCGGCGAAAACTTCAGCCATATTCCCTGCCTCAACGATAGCGAAGAGGGCATGAAGGTCATTGAGACGCTGGTGCGCCGCGAATTGCTGGGATGGGTTTAGATGAAAGGCAGTAGGGCAGTAAGGGAATAAGGCAGTATGTTTTGATCTGTGGTAAACTCCACTTACTGCCCTACTGCAATATTGCCTTATTCCCTTATTGCCCTCCCCCCTTTTCTGCCTTGAGGAAAGACAATGACCGGTTTCGACATCACATTGCTCATCCTGGTTGCACTGGTTCTGGCGGCATTGATTGCCAGCATCAAAACCGTGCCACAGGGCTATAATTATACGATCGAGCGTTTCGGGCGTTATACGCGCACGCTCAATCCCGGACTTAACCTCATCGTTCCGTTCTTCGATCGCGTCGGTGCGCGCCTTAACATGATGGAACAGGTGCTTGATGTGCCGACGCAGGAAGTCATCACCCGCGACAATGCCATCGTGGGCGTGGATGCCGTTGCCTTCTATCAGGTACTGAACGCGGCACAGGCCGCCTATCAGGTGGCGAAGCTGCAATATGCGATCCTGAATCTCACCATGACCAATATCCGCACCGTCATGGGTTCGATGGACCTTGACGAGCTGCTTTCAAACCGCGATGCCATCAATGACCGCCTTTTGCGCGTGGTGGATGAAGCGGCGCATCCATGGGGCATCAAGATAACCCGCGTGGAAATCAAGGATATCAACCCGCCCGCAGATATCGTCACCTCCATGGCGCGTCAGATGAAGGCCGAGCGCGACAAACGCGCGCAGGTTCTGGAAGCCGAGGGGAACCGCAACGCGCAGATCCTGCGCGCCGAAGGCCAGAAGCAATCGCAGATACTCGAAGCCGAAGGCAAGCTGGAAGCGGCCAAGCGCGAGGCGGAGGCGCGTGAACGCCTTGCCGAAGCCGAGGCAAAAGCCACCACCATGGTTTCGCAAGCCGTCGCCAATGGCAATGTGCAGGCACTGAACTATTTCGTTGCGCAGAAATATACCGAAGCCCTCAGCAATATTGCCAGCGCCAAGAACCAGAAAATCGTGCTGATGCCGCTTGAGGCAAGCTCGCTCATCGGTTCTCTGGGCGGGATCGGGGCTATTGCGCGCGAGGTTTTCGGCGATGGTTCCCAGCCTGCCGGTCCGGCTCCGCAACCGCCCGCCCGCGCGCGTAGCGTTCCGCCCACTGGGCGCGACTGAACCATAGCTGGAAAGGCGCCATGATTCCCGAATTCCTGTTTCAACTTGGCATCTGGAACTGGCTCGTTTTCGGGCTGATCCTGCTCATCCTGGAAATTCTGGCGCCCGGCTTTTTCTTCATCTGGTTCGGCCTTGCCGCGCTTGTCATAGGCGCGCTGGCCTTCCTTCTGTCGTCCACCGCCGGTTTTGGCTGGCAGTTGCAAACAGTTATCTTTCTGGTGCTGGCAATTGTCTTCACGCTTGCCGGGCGCCGTTTTTTCGGCTCAAAAAGCAATGATACGGGCGAACCCCTGCTCAACCGCCGCGGCGAACAGCTCGTCGGCCAGCGTGCCACGCTGACGGAACCCATCGTCAATGGCCATGGCCGCATCCACATCAACGATACAACATGGCGCGTGAAAGGCCCGGACCTTCCCGCCGGAACGGAAATCCGCATCGTGGCCTTCGATCCGGTGTCGTTGGAGATAGAGGTCGGTTTAGGGGAATAGGGGAATAGGGGAATAGGGGAATAGGGGAATAGGGGAATTTGAAAGAATCAGATAAGATAAAGCAAGTTATTTTTTAACTTACTCCCTTACTCACGCCGCGCCTATCCGAAGCAGATCATGGAAATGCACCAAGCCGATCGGCCGGTTCGCCTCGACCACGATCAGCGCGCCAATATGGTTTTCATTGATCGTCTTGAGTGCAGCAGACGCCAGCATGTTCTGGTCTATCGTTCGCGGGCTGCGTGTCATGATATCGTCAACGGCAAGGGCCGAAAGATTGCGGCTCAGATTGCGCGAAATGTCGCCGTCCGTGACGATACCGGCAAGTTCGCCTGCATCATCGGTCACAACGACGCAGCCGAAACTCTTCTGCGCCAGCACCTTCATCGCATCCGGCATGGGCGTGCCCGTTTTCACGAGCGGCAAACGGTTGCCGCGATGCATGATATCGCGGATATGAATAAGGCTGGCACCGAGCGAGCCGCCGGGATGGAAAGTCTTGAAATCGCTTGGTGTGAAGCCGCGCGCTTCGAGAAGCGCAATGGCCAGCGCATCGCCAATGGCAAGCTGCATCATCGTGGAAGTGGTGGGAGCAAGCCCATGCGGGCAGGCTTCAGTCGCCTTCGGCAGGAGAAGCACCACATCCGCCGCGCGGCCAAGGGCTGAATCCTGACGCGAGGTGATGGCGATGAGCGGAATGCGGAAACGCTGCGAATAATTGACGATGCCTTTCAGCTCCACGGTTTCACCGGACCAGGAAATCGCCAGAATGACGTCTTCCAGGCCAATCATGCCGAGATCGCCGTGATTGGCTTCACCCGAGTGAACAAAAAAGGCCGAGGTGCCCGTCGAGGCAAAGGTGGCGGCAAGCTTGGAGCCGATATGGCCGCTCTTGCCGACGCCGGTGACGACGAGCCGCCCCCTGGAGGCGACAATCCGCTCCACCGCTTCGACAAAAGGGCCGGAAAGGCCGTTGTTCAGCGCCTCTTCCAGCGCCACAAGGCCCGCATTCTCGGTCTTTATCGTGCGCAGCGCCGAAGTGATGGCCGCTTCCGCATCCGCCAGTTTCTGGGTGATATCAAGCTTTTCCATGGCGCAGAGCGTTAGCCTCTTCTTCGCCGCTTGTCCAACAAATGTTGCACGCTTCTTAACCCGGACAGGCGACGGCAACTATTCATTAACCATATCCCTTTACTCATTTTCTACCACGTTGCAGCGGTTTGAAAATACATATGTTTATTGCTTGTGCTCCCATTGGCGGATTGGCGCCCCTCGCCCGCAGGCTGAGATGCCTGCTTCTGGCTGGCGTTGCACTGGCTCTCCCCCATTTTGCCTATGCCCAGGATGCCGATCTGCGTGGAAGCATCTCCGACGATATTGCAGCGGCAGCCACCGATGCAGACGATGCGGGCGCGGGCGCCGACGGTTTCTATTCGCCCGAGCAGGACAATGCATCATCCGGCAAGGGCGATTTGTCACAGGAAACCCCCGCGGCAGACCCCGTATCCGAGGATTCGACTTTTCTGCTAGACAATATCCGCGTCGGCGCTGTTCTCCCGGATGACGACACTGTGCGGGCACAGCGCGAAAACCTGCGCGCGCGGCCAGGACAGGGACGCAGTTTCACACCGGAAGCCGACCCCTATGCGCCGATCGGTATCCGGGCCGGTTCGTTCATTTTGAAACCATCGCTGGAACAGGGCATCAAGGCCACATCGAACGGCGATAACAGTTCCAACGGATCGCGCGCCATCCTGAACGAGACGACACTGCGCCTCAACGCCCTGTCGGACTGGTTGCAGCATCAGGCCTCGCTCGATGCATCCGGAACTTTCAGCAAATCCATCTCCGGGCAGGATGTTTCGGAACCGCAGGCCAATATTCTGGGCAGGCTGCGCCTTGATCTCGCCAATCAGACCACAGTGAATGCGGAAACCAGCTACCGCCTGCGGCGTGAAAGCGCATCGAGCCCCAATGGCGTGGTCGACGCGCTGAAACGGCCGCTCGTTCACACTTTCGCCGGGCGCCTTGGTGTGGAGCGTGACACGGGCCTGCTTTTCGGCCGCGTTACCGGCGGGCTTGAGCACGACATGTATGGCAATGCCGAGCTTGCTTCCGGTGGCACCGTTACCCAGAAAGACCGCAACAACACCTATGCCAGCGTGGCAATCCGGGGCGGGTTTTCGCTCTCCCCGGCGCTGAAACCCTTTGCCGAGGTGGAGCTTGGCAAACGCATGTTCGACGAGCGCATCGACAGCAATGGCTATGAGCGCAGCGGCAGGCAATATGCCTTGCGCGGCGGCCTCATATTCGACAGGGGTGAAAAATTCAACGGTGAAATCGCAGCAGGCTATATGCAGGCCGACAGCGATGATCCGCGCCTTGCCAATATCAGCGGTCCATCCATCAATGCCATGGTCAACTGGTCGCCCCTGCGCGGCACGGATATGCGCTTTTTTGCGCGGACCATGGTGGACACATCCACAACGCCGGGCGTTGCCGGTTCGCTCCAGCACTTCGCAAGCCTCGACGTCACGCGGCGCGTGCGCGCAAACCTGAGCTTCAACGGCAAGCTGGATGCCAATATTCGCCAGAACAAGGACGGCACCGGCACCGATTACACGCTGGGCGCAGAGATTGGCGCCACTTACTGGCTGAACCGCATGGTGGCTATCGATGCGCGCCTTCGCCACGAGTTCCAGACAAGCCAGGTTGCCGACCGCGAATATCAATCCAACAGCATCTATGTCGGCATGAAATTCCAGAAATAAAAAAGCCAGCGCAGTGGAATAACCGCGCTGGCGATATTGGATAGCCCGATTATCAGGCTGGCTGGATCGTCTTCAACAGATGGCCGATGGAGCCTTCCACGGACGGGCGGATATCCTCACGCCATAGTGCGAAAGCCACATTGGCCTCAATGAAGCCTGCCTTCGAGCCGCAATCGAAGGTCAGCCCGCGATAATCGAAGCCATAGAACTTCTGCTGGTCGGCAAGCTTCAGCATGGCATCGGTCAGCTGGATTTCGTTGCCCGCACCCTTTTCCTGCTTGCTCAACAGCCCGAAAATCTCCGGCTGGAGGATATAGCGCCCATTGATATAGAGATTGGACGGCGCCGTGCCCTTAGCCGGCTTTTCGACCATGCGCGTAATCTCGAAGCCATTGCCGACAGCGCCGCCCTTGCCCACGATACCGTATTTATGCGCCTCTTCCGGGTCGCATTCCTGCACGGCGATGATATTGCCGCCGGTCTGTTCGTAAAGTTCGACCATTTCGGCAAGGCAGCCCTTTTTCGACTGCATCACCATATCAGGCAGAAGCAGTGCAAAAGGTTCGTTGCCCACCAGTTCCCGCGCACACCAGACAGCGTGGCCGAGGCCAAGCGGCACCTGCTGGCGGGTAAAGCTGGTGGTGCCCGGCTGCGGCTGCAAATCCTGCAGGCGGTTCAACTCTTCGGTTTTCCCCCGTTCGGCCAGTGTGGAATAAAGCTCCACCTGCGCATCGAAATAATCCTCGATGACAGCCTTGTTGCGCCCCGTAACGAAAATCAGGTGTTCAATACCCGCCTCGCGCGCTTCGTCCACGACATATTGGATGACGGGTTTGTCAACAACCGTCAGCATTTCCTTCGGGATGGATTTGGTTGCGGGCAGGAAGCGCGTTCCAAGACCTGCGACGGGAAAGACTGCCTTGCGGATTTTCCGAATAGAACTCATTCCTCTCCTCGATTTTCATTCATGGATTGCACCCCAAGTTATTGGCCAAGCCCATTGGCCAAACTACTCGCCAAACTACTGGCCAAGCCACTGGTTTGCAAATAAGGCCATTTCGTTACCGAATGGCGAAATTAGGCCACCGGGGCCATCACATTAAATGTCTTTCCCTTAAGGGTGTTGATCCAAATTTACTTCTTTGTGCTCCTCCGGCCCCCCATTCATGGCTCGGCCGGCGATTTTGTCAATCGCCGTGCCATGGTAAACTAAATGCTAACCTGCATGCTTTAGAAACCCATAAAGAGACCGTCATATTTTCAACATAGGATTGTATCGTAGACTTCCTGCAACCATGTAAGCGCGATGATGAATGGCGAAACGGACAGGAAGACGATTGCAGAAGGGAAACACAGAATGCTGCGATTTCCATTCACTCCGGAAAAGAAGCTGCGTATCAAGATCGCCGCAACGGTGGCGCTTGCCATAATCGGAGCCAGCCTTTCGGCCGGCACGGCGCTGGCCGACGCCGGATTTCGCCAGTGGATCGCAAATTTCCGTCCCGTCGCGATCAAGAGCGGCATTGCACCCTCCACATTCGACCGGGCTTTCAGGGGCGTCAACGAACCCGACCCGGTGGTGTTGGAGAAGGCGCGGTACCAGCCGGAATTTACCGAGCCTGTCTGGAATTATATCGACAACCGCGTCAACGAACAATCCGTCGCGGTGGGTCAGAATATGGCGCGCAAATGGGGGCAGTGGCTCCAGCGCATCGAGCATCACTATTCGGTCGATCGCCATATCCTGCTCGCGATCTGGTCAATGGAAAGCAATTACGGCGAGATTCTCAAGCGTGACGATGTAATGCGCGATGCGATCCGTTCGCTTGCCACACTTGCCTATGCCGATGCCCGGCGCGCCAAATATGGCCGCACACAACTCATCGCCGCAATGAAGATTCTCCAGACCGGCGATATCGAGCGCGGCCATCTTTCCGGCTCCTGGGCCGGGGCGCTCGGCCATACGCAGTTCATTCCCACCAGCTATCAGGCCTATGCGGTCGATATGGATGGCAACGGCAAGCGCGATATCTGGAATTCGGTTCCCGATGCGCTTGGCACGGCGGCCAACCTGCTCCATCGCAATGGCTGGCAACCAGGCCGCACATGGGGCTATGAGGTGATGCTCCCGGCGGGGCGCAAATTCCCGTCCGGTTCGCTCACCATCGCCGAATGGCAGCAAATCGGCCTCGTGCGCGCCAATGGCCGTGCCTTCCCGGACCCTCACGAAAAAGCGACACTGAAAGTGCCGGATGGCCATCAGGGACCAGCCTTCCTGATGACAAAGAATTTCTTTGTTCTGAAGCGCTATAACAATGCCGATAAATATGCGCTGGCCGTCGGCCTGCTTGCAGACCGTATCGGCGGCTATCAGGGCTTGCGGCAGGACTGGAACCGTCCATTCACCCCGATATCGATGAATGAGCGGCTGGAACTGCAAACGCACCTCAAGGCGCTCGGCTATTATGACGGCAAGATCGACGGCAAGATCGGCGCAACCTCACGCGCTGCCTTAGAAGCCTTCCAGCAGCGCAATGGCCTTGAGCCGGATGGGCATCCGAGCAAGGAAGTCCTTTCCGTCCTGCGTCGGCGCTGATGCCGCCTTGTTCACCGGCTAGCTGAAATCCAGGCGTTGAGATCGCCATGACAGGCATATTTCAACGCGACATATTCATTTGCTACCGCATTTCGACCCTTCGCGGCCAACACCACTTTTCCTGATGCCGCCTAATGGAGCAAGTTCGGTAAAAATTTAGCCAGCTTGGATGTCTGCCAATTATGTAGAGCGATTCTTGGTCGGGTTACAACCATGGCAAAGGGCCTCTTGTCTCATGCAAGGCGCGCCGGCACCCGCAAAAATATGAAAATCACCGCATACCACTTGTATATAAGATTTTGTTAAAAAAGAATTTTCTAATAGAACCAATACAAGTGCCCCAAAATTCTGACTGGGCGTCATTCACACAATATATAGCCCCCTCACAAGCATATTTGTCCATATATCGGCTTAAACAACACTACCCAATAATGACCGATATCGCTGATCTATAATTAAGGCTATCATAATAATCGTCCATTCTCTGAGAAGGAGACGATCCTATGGTGCCATTCCTTGTCCTCGCGCAACAATGCGCACCGACTGTTGCACCTCAGACTATGGCAGCAATCGTGCAGGTCGAGTCGGGCTTCAATCCTTATGCAATAGGCGTCGTTGGTGGGCGGTTGGTCCGTCAACCCGTTTCCCTTGATGAAGCAATCACGACAGCACAGTCACTGGAAGCCAAAGGCTGGAATTTCTCTTTGGGTATTGCTCAAGTCAACAGGTACAATCTGCCGAAATATGGCAGCACCTACGCACAAGCGTTCGACCCCTGCAAGAACCTGAAGATGGGATCCAAGATCCTTGAAGACTGCTACCGTCGGGCCATCGTGAAGATGCCCGGTCAGGAACAAGGCGCGCTTCGCGCCGCATTCTCCTGTTACTACGCCGGCAACTTTACGGGCGGCTTCAAGACGAAGCCCGGCAGTCCCAGCTACGTGCAGAAGGTCGTGGCAAGCGCCGACGTGACCACAAAGCCGATTGTTGTCGTGCCCATGATCCGGAAAACGCCGGATGCGGCGGCAGCAGTAGCTGCCCCAGTAAAAAAACGACAGCCGGCTGATCGTAATTCTGTTCTTGTCGATCTGCATCCATCATCGCAGTCGATGCCAGCCACCGGCGCGGCGAACGCGCCTGTAAGGCTGAAGACAGAGCAGCCGGCGACAACCGATGCGCCGCCAGGGAAGGATAATACGGACGGCGTAGTTGTTTTCTAACCCATCATCCGATCAGGCACGCATATAAAATTGATGATGGTGGAGGGTCCGAACAGGACTGGGAAGGTTATAGCGGCGGGCGGCGACGATAGGAGGCAGTCGCACACCATAGACGCATCTGCGATCTGGAGCATTTCCCATTTTATTGAGCCCTTAGAGGTGCTCTATCCATTTGTTTGAAGCGCATCTTGCGCCGAGAACTATTTCACACTTTTCAGGATGCGCTCTAACACAACGCAGAGCAGGCATAAGCAAGTAAATTTCAAGCTTAAATATGGTTTCCACCGGTAATCACGGTGGAACGCCACCAGCCGACTTGTGCCGCAATGCAGTCAGCAAGACAAATCTTTGGAGGAACCAAGATGAATAGACATTGAGCAAGCAGACCGTGCAGAAATCCATGAATACACTTCATCGACATAAGGAATAAAGATCATGAAAACCGCTTCCCCCAGCAAGAAGTCGCTGTCGCGGATTCTACCTCACCTGCTGCTGGCCCTCATTGTCTCCATCGCTGCAATCGAGCCTAACCTGGCGCACGCCAACGGTGGCCTCGATAAGGTAAATACAAGCATGCAAAAAGTGCTGGACTTGCTAAGCGGCGTATCGATCACCATCGTTACCATAGCCATCATCTGGTCCGGTTACAAGATGGCATTCCGGCACGCCCGCTTCATGGATGTAGTGCCGGTGCTGGGCGGCGCGCTGGTGGTTGGCGCTGCCGCCGAAATTGCCTCTTACCTGCTTAGGTAAAGGGACACAGATCATGACAACGGCACCACAGGAATCCAACGCACGAAGCGCAGGTTATCGCGGCGATCCAATATTCAAGGGCTGTACACGGCCAGCCATGTTGTTTGGGGTTCCTGTGATCCCGCTTGTCATCGTTGGCGGCAGCATCGTTCTCTTATCGGTCTGGATTTCCATGTTCATATTGCCGCTGATCGTACCAATCGTGCTGGTCATGCGGCAGATCACGCAGACTGACGATCAGATGTTCCGCCTGCTCGGCCTGAAGGCGCAATTCCGCCTGATCCACTTCAACCGCACCGGGCGCTTCTGGCGGGCATCCGCCTATAGCCCGATTGCCTTCACAAAGCGCAAAAGAGAATCATAATGGGCGCTCAATCCAAATACGCGCAACAGCTCAATAATGAACGGTCACTTGCACCGTTCATTCCCTTCAGGAGCCAGGTTGGCCCGACCACCGTGATAACGCGTGACGGTGATTTCGTGCGCACATGGCGCATCGCGGGCCTGGCTTTCGAGACGCAGGACAAGGAGAAACTGTTGATCCGCAAGGACCAGCTTAACACCTTGTTCCGTGCCATCGCCTCAAACAATGTGGCGCTGTGGTCCCACAACGTACGGCGCAGAACCTGGGATCACTTGAAATCCTTCTTTTCCAATCCGTTCTGCGACGCTCTCGACAAGAAGTATTACGGATCGTTTTCCGGCTACCGAATGATGTCAAACGAACTGTATCTGACGGTTATTTACCGGCCAGTGCCGGCGAAGATCAGCAGGTTGTTCAACGTGGCCGTTCATCGTTCGCATGCGGAAATCTTACAGGAGCAGAAGCTTGCCATCCGCAAGCTGGACGAAATCGGCAATCAAATTGAAACCAGCTTGCGTCGCTACGGTGGCGATGACGGGCGTGGCATCGAAGTGCTGAGCACCTATGAGGACAAACACGGCGCACTGTGCTCACAGCAGCTTGAATTTTATAACTTCCTTCTCTCAGGCGAATGGCAGAAGGTGCGCGTGCCATCCTGCCCACTGGATGAATATCTGGGCACCGGGTGGGTGTATGCTGGCACTGAAACCATCGAGATACGCACCGCGAGCGCGACGCGCTATGCGCGTGGCATCGATTTCAAGGACTATGCGAACCACACCGAGCCGGGCATTTTGAACGGCCTGATGTATAGCGATTACGAGTACGTCATCACACAATCCTTCAGCTTCATGACAAAGCGGGATGGCAAGGAGTTCCTGACACGGCAAAAGCAGCGGCTCCAAAATACCGAAGACGGCAGCGCATCCCAGATCATGGAAATGGACATTGCCATCGACCAGCTCGGCCGGGGCGATTTCGTCATGGGTGAATATCATTATTCGCTGCTGGTATTTGCCGAAGACATGGAGACGGTGCGCCACAACACATCACATGCGATGAACATCCTGCAAGACAATGGTTTTCTGGCGACGGTGATCGCCACGGCCACGGATGCGGCGTTCTATGCACAACTGCCATGTAACTGGCGGTATCGGCCGCGCGTGGCGGGCCTGACCTCGCTCAACTTCGCCGGTCTGTCATGTTTCCATAATTTCCGCGCAGGCAAGCGGGATGGCAACCCCTGGGGGCAGGCATTGACGCTGCTCAAAACCCCTTCCGGACAGCCCGCCTACCTGAACTTCCACTATTCAAAAGGCGACGAAGACAACTTCGACAAGAAGCTTCTGGGCAATACCCGCATCATCGGCCAGTCCGGCGCTGGTAAAACTGTCCTGATGAACTTCTGCCTCGCGCAAGCGCAGAAGTATTTGCACAATGCTCCGATGGGTATGTGCAACGTCTTTTTCGACAAGGATCAAGGCGCGAAAGGGACTATTCTTGCCATTGGCGGCAAATACCTTGCCATCAGGAACGGCGAACCCACCGGGTTCAACCCATTCCAGATGGAGCCAACAGCGGGGAACATCCTGTTCCTTGAAAAACTCGTACAGGTACTGGTATCGCGTGATGGCCAGCACGTGACCACAACGGACGAAAGCCGGATCAGTCATGCCATACGTACGGTCATGCGCATGCGCCCGGAGCTGCGGCGTCTGTCGACGGTGCTGCAAAACGTTACCGAAGGCAGCGACCGCCAAGATCGTGAAAACAGCGTGGCGAAGCGGCTCGCGAAGTGGTGTTTTGATGACGGCACCGGCAAGCGGGGCACATTCTGGTGGGTGCTGGATTGCCCGCAAGACCAGATCGACTTCAACACGCATAGCAATTACGGTTTCGATGGCACCGACTTCCTCGACAACGCCGACGTGCGTACGCCGATTTC
Organism: Brucella melitensis bv. 1 str. 16M; assembly: GCF_000007125.1. NCBI lineage: Bacteria > Pseudomonadati > Pseudomonadota > Alphaproteobacteria > Hyphomicrobiales > Brucellaceae > Brucella > Brucella melitensis. Next base: position 28,641 of record NC_003318.1, read on the forward strand.
CATGTACCTGCTGCATCGTATGGAATTGGCTATCGACGGGCGTCGTTTCATCTACTGGATGGACGAGGCGTGGAAGTGGGTAGACGACGAAGCATTCAGCGAGTTCGCCAATAACAAGCAGCTTACCATCCGCAAGCAAAACGGCCTGGGCGTGTTTGCCACGCAAATGCCCTCCAGCCTGCTCAACTCCAAAGTCGCGTCGGCCCTGGTGCAACAGGTGGCGACGGAAATCTATCTGCCGAATCCGAAAGCCGATTATCACGAGTACACGGACGGCTTCAAGGTGACGAACGAGGAGTTCGACATCATCCGCAGTATGAGCGAGGAAAGCCGCATGTTCCTGGTCAAGCAGGGGCATCATTCGATGATTTGCCGCCTGGAGCTTAATGGCTTTGATGACGAACTGGCGATCCTCTCAGGCAGCTCGGACAACAACGAGTTGCTGGACCAGGTCATTGCCGAAGTCGGGGACGACCCTTCGGTATGGCTTCCGGTGTTCCAGGAGCGCCGGAAAGCACGCATTGCGTCGTCCAAATCAACAGGAAGGTGACACTATGAAGAAGATAATTCTCAGCTTCGCATTCGCCCTGACTGTAACCAGCACGGCGCACGCACAGCTCCCGGTGACAGATGCCGGCTCCATCGCGCAGAACCTGGCCAACCATCTCGAACAGATGGTGAAGTTCGCCCAGCAGATCGAGCAACTGAAACAGCAGTTTGAACAACAGAAAATGCAGTTCGATGCCCTGACCGGCAACCGTGGCCTTGGCGATATTCTCCGCGACCCTACGCTGCGTAGCTATCTGCCACATAACTGGCGAGATCTCTACGAAGCGGTGATGAGCGGCGGCTACCTGGCGGCGGCTGGCGAAACGGCCAACCTCTTACGCAAAAGCCAGGTATACGATCCGTGTGCCTCCATCTCCGACAAAGATCAGCGCATCGCATGTGAGGCTAAAGTGGTGAAGCCGGTCCAGGACAAGGTCATGACGTCCAAAGCCTACGACGCCACTGACAAACGCCTACAAGAGATCGAGAGCTTGATGCAGGAGATCAACAAGACGGGAGACCCGAAGGCGATTGCCGAATTGCAAGGCCGGATCGAAAGCGAAAATGCCATGATCCAAAACGAAGACACCCGCCTTCATCTCTACCAGCAGATGGCAGAGGCACAGGACAAGCTCCTGGACGAACGCCAGCACGAATTAGACGCGAAGGATAATGCCCGGCGCGGCTATCCGCAGCCGAAAGCACTGGAAGCCGCCTATTAACTACCCGACTAAGGAGTAGATCACGCAACACATCATCTACACCGTTTTTACTGCTAGCGATAGGGTGCAAGCCTCTTTGCCATATCCATAATCATATTTGCAAATGAATACTTGATGAGTCTCTGGCTGGTTGGGGTAACCCCCAACCACGCCTAATCGGAACCGGGGTGAAGGAGTTTCGTGATGGTTAATCCTGTAATCTTTGAGTTCATCGGCACTTCGATCCACAACCAGTTGAACAATTACGTGACTATGGTGGCATCCAACACCATGAATATGATTGCCACGACTGCTGTCCTCGCCGGTGGCCTCTACTATACCGCCATGGGCATATTGATGTCTGTGGGGCGGATCGAAGGGCCGTTTTCGCAACTCGTCATAAGCTGTATTAAATTCATGCTGATTGCTGCTTTTGCGCTCAATATCAGCACCTATTCGGAGTGGGTGATCGATACGGTGCACAACATGGAGTCCGGATTTGCCGACGCCTTTGCCGGCAATCACGGCACCCCTTCCAGCACGATCTACCAGACCCTCGACAATTCGTTGGGCAAGGGGTGGAACATCGCAGCCATGCTCTTTGAGAAAGGCGATAATCGCGGCCTGACCCAGATCGTGCAGGGCTTTTCAGAACTGTTACTGTCATTCCTGGTAGCCGGCTCAACGCTTATCCTTGCAGGCCCGACTGGTGCGATGATCGTCGCAACCAATGCGGTGATCGCGATCCTGCTCGGAATCGGCCCTCTCTTCATCCTCGCCCTTGGCTGGGCGCCGACAAGGGGCTTCTTCGATCGCTGGTTCGGGACCATCGTCACATCGATCCTTCAGGTCGCGCTTTTGTCGGCCGTGCTATCTATATCGAGTGCAATCTTCAGCCGCATGGTGGCGGCCATCAATTTGGCTTCCGCAACACAAAGCACGCTCTTTTCCTGCCTCTCACTGACCGCTGTAACGATTGTCATGCCGTATATGATGTACAAGGTCTATGAATACGGTGGCATCCTGGGCAGCAGCATATCGGCGGCCACGATCTCCCTCGGCTCACTTGCAGTCAATACCGCGAAATCTGGTGGTGGCGCTATGACGAGCATATTCAGCGGATCATCCGGCGGCGGGGGTTCCGGCTCGGCGAAGGCGGGCGGGGAAAGCAGTTATTCGGCTGGTGGCAACGCCATGTGGAGCCCGGCTTTCCGGCAACACGTGCTCGGCCAGTTCAACAGGGATTAGGGCCTTACACGCGGCGGCTTCGCCGCAGAATCCCGATCTTCGCGGCTACCCATGTCTGGCACATCATGGGCGACCTTTTTGCAACGCTAAAGCGAAAATGAGGCACCCCGGTTTTGGTCGTACTACGGCCGGGAATGCTTCATCCGCACCGCAGGTAATCATAATGAAAAAGGTAATCCTTGCTTTTGTCGCCACGGCCTTCCTTGCCGGTTGCACTACAACGGGGCCGGCCGTGGTGCCGGTTCTCGATGGCAAACCGCGGGTTCCCGTCAACAAAAGCGTTCCGGCTAAACCGCCCCTGGCTCAGCCTAACCCCGTTGACACTTACGAGGACTAATCATGTTTGGACGCAAACAATCTCCACAGAAATCAGTAAAGAACGGGCAGGGCAATGCGCCTTCGGTATATGACGAAGCGTTGAACTGGGAGGCCGCGCACGTCCGGCTGGTCGAAAAATCCGAACGCCGCGCGTGGAAAATCGCCGGGGCTTTCGGCACCATTACCGTGCTGCTCGGGATCGGCATCGCCGGGATGTTACCGCTAAAGCAACATGTGCCCTACCTGGTGCGCGTCAACGCACAGACAGGTGCGCCTGATATCCTGACCTCGCTCGACGAGAAGAGTGTCAGCTACGACACTGTAATGGATAAATACTGGCTCTCGCAGTACGTGATAGCGCGTGAAACCTACGACTGGTACACGCTGCAAAAGGACTACGAAACCGTAGGCATGTTGTCGTCGCCGTCCGAAGGGCAGAGCTATGCAAGCCAGTTCCAGGGCGATAAGGCGCTTGACAAGCAATATGGCTCAAATGTGCGCACATCGGTAACGATCGTAAGCATCGTGCCGAACGGCAAGGGCATCGGCACGGTGCGCTTTGCGAAGACGACAAAGCGCACCAACGAGACCGGTGATGGCGAAACAACGCACTGGATCGCCACCATTGGCTACCAATACGTCAATCCCTCTTTGATGTCGGAATCGGCCCGCCTGACAAACCCGCTGGGTTTCAATGTCACGAGCTATCGCGTTGATCCAGAAATGGGAGTGGTGCAATGAAAAGAATTCCTGCTTGCGTGCATACTGATCACGCTGGCCTCGCCCTCCTGGGCAACCAAAATCCCGTCCGGCTCAAAATACGACAGCCGAATTCAGTATGTCGATTACAATTCCGGCGATGTCGTGCTGGTTCGGGCCCTGCCCGGCGTTGGCGCACGCATCGTGTTTGCGCCGGGCGAGAATATTGAGGATGTCGCCTCAGGATTTACGCAAGGCTGGGAGTTCAAGGCGAGCCACAACATCCTGTATCTCAAGGCCCGCTCCATGACGCTCTCCCACTCGAACCAATCGATCGACATGGCCCCGGAACCGGGCAAGTGGGACACAAACCTGATGGTCACGACAGATCAGCGCATGTACGATTTCGATTTGCGCTTGATGCCCGGCCGCAACAATCAGCGTGTTGCCTATCGTGTTCAGTTCCGCTACCCGGCGGCAGCGGCAGCGGCGGCAGTAGCAGCCGCGCAAAAGCGAGTGGTACAGGCCCGCATGAATGCCAGACCGTCACCGGTAAACTGGAACTACACGATGCAGGTCGGCACTAATTCGGCCAGCATCGCGCCCACTCTTGCCTATGACGATGGGCGGTTCACATATTTGCGCTTTCCGAACAACAGAGACTTTCCGGCCGCTTTCCTTGTCGCCGAAGACAAGTCGGAAAGCATCGTGAACAGCCATATAGACCCGTCAGCGCCGGACATTCTGGTCCTGCATCGGGTCGCAAAGCAAATGGTGCTGCGCCTCGGTAACAAGGTGATTGGCATCTACAACGAATCCTTCAATCCTGATGGCGTTCCCGCACGCGACGGAACCACAGTGCCACGCGTCAAGCGCGTCATCAAATCGCCCGGGGAGAACCTGCAATGACACAGGAAAACATTCCGGTGCAGCCGGGCACACTTGACGGTGAGCGTGGCCTACCCACCGTGAACGAAAACGGCTCCGGCCGCACCCGCAAGGTGTTGCTCTTTCTCTTTGTCGTGGGCTTCATCGTCGTGCTGCTGTTGCTGCTCGTGTTTCACATGAGGGGCAATGCAGAGAATAATCCCCATTCATACAAGACGATGGTGCAGACCAGCACAGTTCCGATGCGAACTTTCAAGCTGCCACCCCCGCCACCACCAGCACCACCAGAACCACCAGCCCCGCCACCGGCCCCAGCCATGCCCATCGCGGAACCCGCAGCGGCGGCGCTGAGCCTGCCACCATTGCCGGATGATACGCCGGCAAAGGACGATGTACTGGACAAGTCGGCCAGCGCGTTGATGGTCGTCACCAAGTCCAGCGGCGATACGGTCGTTCAAACGACCAATGCGCGCATTCAAGCCCTGCTCGACAGTCAAAAGAACACCAAGCAGGATGCTGGATCGCTGGGTACTCTCCTTCACGGCACACAAACGGATGCACGCATGGCGAGCCTTCTGCGCAACCGTGATTTCCTGCTCGCGAAGGGCAGCATCATCAATTGCGCGCTGCAAACCCGTCTGGATTCGACGGTGCCGGGCATGGCTGCCTGCGTGGTCACACGCAACATGTATAGCGATAACGGCAAGGTGTTGCTGATTGAGCGCGGTTCAACCATCTCGGGTGAATATGATGCCAACGTAAAGCAGGGCATGGCTCGCATTTATGTCCTGTGGACGCGCGTGAAGACGCCGAACGGTGTCGTGATCGATCTCGACTCTCCAGGCGCCGACCCCCTGGGCGGGGCAGGCTTGCCCGGCTACATCGACTCCCACTTCTGGAAGCGCTTTGGCGGCGCCTTGATGTTGAGCACGATCGAGACCCTCGGCCGCTATGCAACCCAGAAGGTCGGCGGCGGGGGTTCAAATCAGATCAACCTCAATACCGGCGGAGGTGAATCGACGAGCAACCTGGCTTCAACTGCCTTGAAGGATACGATCAACATTCCGCCGACACTGTACAAGAACCAGGGCGAAGAGATCGGCATCTATATCGCCCGCGACCTAGATTTTTCGAGTGTGTATGATGTCAAACCGAAGTGACTTTATTGTGCCTGACGAGGCGGCTGTCAAACGGGCGGCCTCGGTCAATTTCCATCTGGAACCGCTGCGCCCTTGGTTGGACGATCCGCAGATCACCGAAGTTTGCGTGAACCGGCCGGGCGAAGTGTTCTGCGAGCGAGCAAGCGCGTGGGAATACTATGCGGTGCCAAACCTCGACTATGAACACCTGATTTCGCTGGGAACCGCCACCGCGCGGTTTGTGGATCAGGATATTTCGGACAGCCGACCGGTGCTGTCTGCGATCCTGCCGATGGGTGAGCGCATTCAGATTGTGCGCCCGCCCGCATGTGAGCACGGCACCATCTCGGTGACGATCCGCAAGCCGTCTTTCACCCGGCGCACACTGGAAGACTATGCGCAGCAGGGCTTTTTCAAACACGTCAGACCCATGAGTAAGAGCCTGACGCCGTTTGAACAGGAACTGCTCGCATTGAAGGAAGCTGGTGATTACATGAGCTTCCTGCGGCGGGCGGTACAGCTTGAAAGGGTGATCGTCGTCGCCGGCGAGACGGGATCAGGCAAGACCACACTGATGAAAGCGCTGATGCAGGAAATTCCGTTCGATCAGCGCCTGATCACCATCGAGGACGTACCGGAGTTGTTCTTGCCGGACCATCCGAACCACGTCCACCTGTTTTATCCGAGCGAAGCGAAGGAAGAAGAAAACGCACCAGTGACGGCCGCCACGCTACTGCGGAGCTGCCTGCGCATGAAACCGACGCGCATCCTGCTTGCCGAGCTGCGCGGCGGCGAGACTTACGATTTCATCAACGTGGCCGCGTCCGGCCATGGCGGCAGCATCACCAGTTGCCATGCCGGTTCGTGCGAACTGACTTTCGAGCGGCTGGCATTGATGGTGTTGCAGAACCGCCAGGGCCGCCAGTTGCCATACGAGATCATCCGCCGGCTGCTCTATCTGGTGGTGGATGTCGTCGTGCACGTCCACAATGGCGTGCACGACGGCACTGGCCGCCATATATCTGAAGTTTGGTACGACCCGAATACAAAACGGGCACTGTCACTGCAACACAGTGAGAAGGCGCAATGAAGCTGCAACTTTCACCCCTGCACCAGAATGCGCGCAGGGCGTCAGCTTCTCGCCAACACAAGCTCTGTGCAGCCGCATATCACGCATATGCTGCACAAATTTATAATCCCGGTGCCCGCACTCACCCGAAAATGGAGTCTACACAATGCGCACATTGGTTATGGTCGCATGCGCTGTCTCTCTGGCCGCTTGTTCCAGCCCGCCGAAGCCGCCCACAGTCAGCGGACGCCACCGCATTCCGATAAACAGCCCGGCGGCACAAGAGGAACTGCGCTTGCAGGTTTTCCCGCAAGAACCCACCGCGCAAGCAACCATGTGGCCAGCACGACCGCCCAAACAAACAGTCAACGTGTATTTTCCCCAGGATGTGACGGTATTCCGGCCAACATCCGCACAGATAAACCAACTCCACACACTGCTCTGGCCCGTGCCCAAGCATATCAACGTCAGGGGCCTGACGGACAACAGCTGCCCTCCTCCCGGTGATACGCAAGTCGCGCGTGTCCGTGCGCTGGCTATCTATAATTGGCTGATCAATCAAGGCGTACCCGCCAGCAGGATCACCATAAGCTATGCCCCGGTAAAAGATTACGCATCAAATGCCCCCCTTTCACCGGGCCGCGTCCTGAACAGGCGCGTGGATATCGAAATTTTACGCAAGTAACCTGCGAGGCCTATCGCAAAGACACGCATTTTCTCAAAAATGCCATCCATGTTCTCCGGATCATGAAGACCTATAGAGCGGTTCCTATTTTTACAAAGCCGTCGGAACCGCTCTATTTTTCTGTTTTTACGCATTACGCATCGAAGCGGGATCAGAATTCAGTTCTGTGGGCCGATTTCCCCGTATAGGGGCTTCACAGTTTTGCTGGAAATGCTCTAGGCTGCCATAAATTACCAGCAAGGCGGGACGGATGCGTGAAGCTCTGACAAGCGGAAAATTTCTGAAACTGGCCGGCATGATGCTGGCCGCTGCGGCACTTCTGCTCACAAGCCTTGCCGCCGCAACGGCACAGGAGCGCCCGCGCACCCTTTTCGATCTCCTTTTCGGCTCAAGACAAGCCCAACCCCAGCGCCAGTATGAGCGCCCCGCACCCCAGCGCGTGAAACCGAAGCCCAAGCGCCCCAGGGCATCTTCACCTGCCGCGCGCGCCGCCGCCCCATCAGCCGCCGCTCCCGCCGTCGAAATCGCCACTAAAAAACCGGATGCGAAGAAGATACTGGTGGTCGGCGATTTTATCGGCAATGGCCTTGCCGAAGGGCTGGATGCAGCCTTCGCCACCGATCCCGACCTGACGGTCGCAACCCGTGTAAACGGTTCTTCCGGCTTCGTGCGCGACGATTATTTCAACTGGCCGGACAATATCGGCAAGATACTGGACGAGGAAAAACCCGCTGCCGTTGTCGTTATGATCGGCGCAAACGACCGGCAGGCAATCACCGCAAACGGGAACAGCCTCCAGCCGCGCTCGCCGGAATGGAATGCGGAATATCAAAAACGCGTTGCCGCCTTCACCAAGGTCATCAGCGACAGGCATTATCCGCTCGTCTGGGTTGGCCAGCCACCTTTCCGCCCCAAGGGCATGTCGCAGGATATGCTGGCACTCAATGAAATCTATCGCAATGCCGCCGAAAAGGCGGGCGGCAAATTTGCCGATGTGTGGGATGGTTTCGTGGATGAAGAAGGCAATTTTACCCAGACCGGCTTCGATATTAACGGCCAGACGGCACGGCTGCGCGCCAATGACGGAATCAACATAACGTCAACAGGCAAACGCAAACTCGCCTTCTATGCGGAAAAACCGCTGCACGCCTATCTGGGCGTCAGCAGGGAAGAAGGCAACTCTCTGCCCGCAACCCACAGCCTGGACCCTTCCAAACCTGTCGATCGCGTCGCGCCTGTCAGCCTGCGCGATATCAACAAGGACGACAGTGGCATATTGCTGGGTGGGACGCCCGCCATGCAAGCAAAGCCATTGAAAACCGAGCAGAAAAAAGCCAACCCCTCGCCCGGACGCGCTGATGATTTTTCCTGGCCGCGCAATGGAAAAGCCCCCCAGAAAATAGCCAAGTAATAGTTTGTTTAATTATTAATAACGCCCCAGCATAGCTGGGTTTCTCTAATACATATATATCTGATTGCTACTTTAGAGACTATTCAAACAAGTAATTTCATGCTCTACCAGAAAGCGTCGTGTGCCTGAAACGACATATAGGAGAGGGTGCAGCTACGCGCATTCGCGCGCAGTGTGATTATGCGTTTACCAACATAAGAGGCGCTTGCATGAATACTATATCAAAGCCTTCCGTTGATTTGCACCGGGAGGAGGAACCTCATCTTGCACGTAATCTATCCAATCGACACCTCCAGCTGATCGCCATCGGCGGCACGATCGGCACCGGCCTTTTCATGGGGTCGGGCAAAGCCGTTTCGCTGGCGGGGCCTTCGATCCTGCTCATCTATGCGATCACCGGCTTCATGCTGTTTTTCGTCATGCGCGCGCTGGGCGAAATTCTGCTTTCCAACCTGCAATATCGCTCCTTCGCGGACTTCGCGGGTGACTATCTGGGGCCATGCGCACAATTTTTCACCGGCTGGACCTACTGGCTATGCTGGATCGTGACGGCCGTGGCCGAAGTCGTGGCCGTTCCCGGCTATGTCTCATTCTGGTTTCCTCATCTGGCGCCGTGGATCCCGGCCCTCGGCCTCATCACAATACTGCTGATACTGAATCTGCCGACCGTGCGCAATTTTGGTGAAATCGAATTCTGGTTCGCCCTCATCAAAATTATCACCATTATCGGGCTGATTATTACTGGCATATACATGCTCATGACGGGCTTTGTCTTGCCCAATGGCACCCAGGCATCAATTGCCCATCTGTGGAACCATGGCGGGTTCTTCCCCAATGGTTCTCTTGGCTTTATCGCCGGGTTCCAGATATCGGTTTTTGCTTTCGTCGGTATCGAACTCGTGGGCACGGCTGCTGCGGAGGCCGAAAACCCGATGCGAAACCTGCCGAAGGCGATCAATAATATCCCGATCCGTATCGTTCTTTTTTATATTGGCGCGCTGTTTGTCATCATCACCGTCACTCCGTGGAATCAGGTGGACCCGAATTCAAGTCCCTTCGTGGCCATGTTCTCGCTCGCCGGTATCGGCATAGCAGCCCATTTCATAAATTTTGTCGTTCTGACTTCGGCATCGTCGAGTTCAAATTCCGGCATCTACTCGACCTCGCGCATGGTCTACGGCCTTGCCACTGTCGGGCTTGCACCGAAAGCCTTCAGTAAACTGAGCAATCGCAAGGTGCCGGTCCACGCGCTAATCTTCTCTTGCATATTCCTGCTGTCGAGCGTGGTTCTGCTTTATGCAGGCCAGAGCATGATCCAGGTCTTCACACTCGTCACGACGATTTCGGCGCTCCTGTTCATTTTCATCTGGTCGATTATCCTGGTGTCTTACCTGCAATATCGCCGCAAGCACCCCGAACGGCATGAAAAATCCACCTTCAAGATGCCCGGTGGACGTGCATCTGTCGTTATGGTCTTCATTTTCTTTGCCTTCGTCCTTTGGGCGCTGACACAGGAACCGGATACGTTAGCCGCGATGAAAGTCACGCCATTGTGGTTCGTGCTTCTGGGCATTGCCTATTGGGTCATGAAATTAAAGCAAAAGCAGAGCTAAAAAATATGAAGCCCGCCATTTGGCGGGCTTTCCATGCACATCTCTCAACGAGGCAAAACGGAACTGCCCATCAAATCCGCATCAATAGCATGGGCTGCCTGACGGCCTTCGCGGATCGCCCAGACAACCAGCGACTGGCCGCGACGGATATCACCCGCCGCATAGAGCTTGTCGACATTGGTGCGATAATCACGATCGTTTGCCTTGACGGACTTCGAGCCACGCCGGTCGGTGGCGATTTCGAGTTTCCCGTCCATTTCCTTCACCACACTGTCTTCCACAGGACCGGCAAAGCCGATGGCGATGAAGGCCAGATCGGCCTTGATGAAGAATTCCGTTCCGGCAATCGGCCTGCGCTTTTCATCGACCTGACAGCACTTCACATGGGTAAGGCGTCCATCCTCGCCGATAAATTCCAGCGTCGCGACCTGAAACTCACGCGATGCGCCTTCCGCCTGGCTGGAAGAAGTGCGCATCTTGGTCGCCCAATAGGGCCAGACGCTGAGCTTGTCTTCCTTTTCCGGCGGCTGCGGACGGATATCGAGCTGGGTCACATTGACCGCGCCCTGACGGAAAGCCGTGCCGACGCAATCCGATGCCGTATCGCCGCCGCCGACAACTACGACATGCTTGCCGCCTGCGAGAATCGGAACCGAAGCCCAGGCGACGGACTCGATGTTTTCGCGGCCAACGCGGCGGTTCTGCTGCACGAGATAGGGCATGGCATCATGGACACCATCAAGATCGGCGCCGGGAATGCCCGCCGGGCGGGGGGTTTCCGAACCGCCGCAATAAAGCACCGCATCATAAGTATCGAGAAGGCCGCGCAACGGCTTGTCGACGCCGATATTCACACCGCAATGGAAACGCACCCCCTCGCCTTCCATCTGCGCGACGCGGCGGTCGATCAGGTGCTTTTCCATCTTGAAATCGGGAATGCCATAGCGCAGCAATCCGCCGGGGCGGCTTTCGCGCTCATAGACATCAACCATGTGGCCCGCACGCGCAAGCTGCTGCGCCGCCGCAAGGCCAGCCGGGCCGGAGCCGATGATGGCAACCAACTTGCCGGTCTTGCTGGCGGCAGGCTGCGGCACGATATAGCCAAGCTCATAGGCCTTGTCGCCCAGCGCCTGTTCCACGGTCTTGATTGCAACCGGCATGTCCTCAAGGTTCAGCGTGCAGGCTTCCTCGCAAGGCGCCGGGCAGATACGACCGGTGAATTCCGGGAAATTGTTGGTCAGGTGCAGGTTCCTGATCGCCTGATCCCAGTTGTTGTTATAGACGAGATCGTTCCAGTCCGGGATCTGGTTGTGCACCGGGCAGCCCGTCGGCCCGTGGCAGTATGGAATGCCGCAATCCATGCAGCGCGCCGCCTGCTTCTGCACCTCGCCATCCGTCATCGGGATGGTGAATTCGCGGAAGTGGCGGATACGATCCGACGCCGGCTGGTACTTCGCCACCTGCCGGTCGATTTCAAGAAAACCAGTTACCTTACCCATATTATTCTCCTCTCGCTGTGCGAGGCTCGCGATGCCGTGCGCCATCCCAGGCGCACAAGCACTGCGTTTTAACGATGGCTCTTACTCAGCCGCCACGCCGATCTGCATGCGCTCCATCTCTTCCAGAGCGCGGCGATATTCCACCGGCATGACCTTCACGAATTTCGGGCGATAGCTTTCCCAATTGTCGAGAATGTCTTTTGCGCGCGTCGAACCCGTATAGTGCAGGTGGTTGGCGATTAGCTGCACCAGACGCTCCTCATCATGATGGGTCATGTTGGCGGAAACGTCCACACGGCCCTTGTGCATGAGATCGCCGCCATGGTGATGCAGCTTTTCCAGAATGTCGTCTTCTTCCGGCACCGGCTCCAGCTCGACCATCGCCATGTTGCAACGCTGCGCGAAATCGCCTTCCTCATCAAGCACATAGGCGACGCCGCCCGACATGCCCGCCGCGAAATTGCGCCCCGTCTGCCCGATCACGACAACCACGCCGCCGGTCATATATTCGCAGCCGTGGTCGCCCACACCTTCGACAACCGTAACCGCACCGGAGTTGCGCACGGCGAAACGCTCGCCCGCAACGCCGCGGAAATAGCACTCGCCTTCAAGCGCGCCGTAGAGCACCGTATTGCCGACGATGATCGAATCCTCGGCGACGATGCGCGTGTCTTCCGGCGGGCGCACCACGATGCGGCCACCTGAAAGGCCCTTGCCGATATAATCATTGCCGTCACCGATCAGTTCAAACGAGATGCCGCGTGCGAGGAAGGCACCGAAGGACTGGCCAGCCGTACCGCGAAGCGTGACGGAGATGGTGTCTTCCGGCAGGCCCTTGTGGCGGAAACGCTTGGCCACTTCGCCCGAGAGCATTGCGCCTGCGGAACGATCCACATTCTTGATCTCCACGTCGATCTTGACCGGCTGGCGTTCTTCGAGCGCAGGCGCGGCCAATTCGATCAGCTTGCGATCCAGAATATCGTCGATCGGGTGGTGCTGGCGCTCGGTCCAGTAGATTTCGTGCTTCTCGGCCTCCGGCTTGTAGAAGATGCGGCTGAAATCCAGCCCTTTCGCCTTCCAGTGGTCGATCATCGCCTGCTTTTCCAGAAGCTCGGTTTCACCGATGATCTGTTCCAGCCGGGTGAAACCCATCTGGGCCAAAAGCGCGCGCACTTCTTCCGCCAGATAGAAGAAGAAGTTGATGACGTGTTCCGGCGTGCCCTTGAAACGCTTGCGTAAGACGGGATCCTGCGTCGCCACGCCGACGGGGCAGGTGTTCAGATGGCACTTGCGCATCATGATGCAGCCAGCCGCAATCAGCGGAGCGGTCGAGAAACCGAACTCGTCAGCCCCGAGCAGCGCGCCGATGACCACGTCGCGCCCGGTGCGCAAGCCGCCATCGACCTGAAGCGCCACGCGGGAGCGAAGCCCGTTCAGCACCAGCGTCTGGTGGGTTTCGGCAAGGCCGATTTCCCACGGGGAACCGGCGTGCTTCAGCGAGGTGAGCGGTGAAGCGCCCGTGCCGCCATCATAGCCCGACACGGTGATATGGTCGGCGCGCGCCTTGGCGACACCGGCTGCAACCGTGCCCACGCCCACTTCCGACACCAGCTTGACCGAAATATCGGCTGCCGGATTGACGTTTTTCAGGTCGTAGATGAGCTGCGCCAGATCTTCAATCGAGTAGATGTCATGGTGCGGCGGCGGCGAAATGAGGCCAACACCCGGCGTGGAGTGGCGGGTCTTGGCGATGGTCGCATCGACCTTGTGCCCCGGAAGCTGGCCGCCTTCGCCGGGCTTTGCGCCCTGCGCAACCTTGATCTGGATCAGATCGGAATTGACGAGATATTCCGTCGTCACACCGAAACGGCCCGAGGCCACCTGCTTGATTGCCGAGCGTTCCGGGTTCGCCGTGCCATCCGGCAGCGGGTAGAAACGATCCGGCTCCTCGCCGCCCTCGCCGGTGTTCGACTTGCCGCCAATGGCGTTCATCGCGCGGGCAAGCGTGGTATGCGCCTCTCTGGAGATCGAGCCGAAGGACATGGCGCCGGTTGAGAACCGCTTGACGATATCCGTTGCCGGCTCCACCTCATCGATGGAAACGGGCTTCAGGCCACGTTCCTCGGCAAAGCGGATATTGAACAGGCCGCGAATGGTCTTGGCCTGCGACGACTTGGCGTCGAGCATCCTCGTATATTCGGTGAACGTGTCTGGATTGGACGTGCGCACCGCATGTTGCAGCTTTGCCACCGCATCCGGCGACCACATATGCGCCTCGCCGCGCATACGATAGGCATATTCGCCGCCGACTTCGAGCGCGTTCAGAAGAACGGGATCATTGCCGAAAGCATCGGTGTGACGGCGCACGGTTTCTTCCGCGATCTCGTCGAGGCCAACGCCTTCGATGGTCGTGGCGGTGCCGAAGAAGAACTTGTCCACGAAATCCGTCCTGACGCCGACCGCATCGAAAATCTGCGCGCCGCAATAGGACTGATAGGTCGAGATACCCATCTTGGACATGACCTTGAGGATGCCCTTGCCAATCGACTTGATGTAGCGCTTGACCACTTCATGCTCGTCGACTTCCGGCGGAAATTCGCGGCGGCGATGCATGTCGAGCAGCGTGTCGAAGGCGAGATAGGGATTGATCGCTTCGGCGCCATAGCCTGCGAGGCAGGCAAAATGATGCACTTCGCGCGGCTCGCCCGATTCCACCACAAGACCGACCGAGGTGCGAAGACCCTTGCGGATCAGGTGATGGTGCACGGCAGCCGTCGCCAGCAGGGCCGGGATCGGAATACGGTCCGGCCCGACCTGGCGGTCGGAGAGGATGACGATGTTATAGCCGCCATGAACGGCTGCTTCCGCGCGGTCGCACAGACGCTCGATGGCGCCATGCATACCGGTCGCGCCCTCGCCCGTATTATAGGTGATGTCGAGCGTCTTGGTATCGAAGCGGTCTTCCGTGTGGCCGATAGAACGGATCTTTTCCAGATCGCCATTGGTCAGGATGGGCTGGCGCACTTCCAGACGCTTGCGGCGCGAGGCGCCGACAAGATCGAAGATGTTTGGACGCGGGCCAATGAAGGAGACGAGGCTCATCACCAGTTCCTCGCGGATCGGATCGATCGGCGGGTTCGTCACCTGTGCGAAGTTCTGCTTGAAATAGGTGTAAAGCAGCTTCGACTTGTCGGACATGGCCGAAATTGGCGTATCGGTGCCCATGGAGCCGATGGCTTCCTGACCCGTGGTCGCCATCGGCGCCATCAGGAACTTGGTATCTTCCTGCGTATAGCCGAAGGCCTGCTGGCGGTCGAGCAGGCTCACATCCTTGCGCAGCGCACGCGGCTCGACCGGGTTGAGGTCTTCCAGAATGAGCTGCGTATTGGCAAGCCACTGCTTGTAAGGGTGCTTCTGCGCGATCTGCGACTTGATTTCCTCATCGGAGATGATGCGGCCTTCTTCCATGTCGATCAGCAGCATGCGGCCCGGCTGAAGACGCCACTTCCTGACGATCTTTTTTTCATCGACCGGCAGGACGCCTGCTTCCGAAGCCAGAATGACGAAATCGTCTTCCGTCACGATATAGCGTGCAGGCCGCAGGCCGTTGCGGTCCAGCATCGCGCCGATCTGGCGGCCATCGGTGAAGGCGACAGCGGCAGGGCCATCCCACGGCTCCATGAGTGCTGCATGATATTCGTAGAACGCGCGGCGCTCATCCGACATCAGCTTGTTGCCCGACCATGCTTCCGGGATCAGCATCATCATGGCATGTGCAAGGCTGTAGCCGCCCTGATGCAGGAATTCGAGCGCATTGTCGAAACAGGCCGTATCCGACTGGCCCTCATAGGAAATTGGCCAGAGCTTGGAAATATCGTTGCCGAACAGTTCGCTATCGACCGAAGCCTGGCGCGCCGCCATCCGGTTGACATTGCCGCGCAGCGTGTTGATTTCGCCGTTATGGGCGACCATGCGGTAGGGGTGGGCAAGACGCCAGGACGGAAAGGTGTTGGTGGAAAAACGCTGGTGCACCAGCGCCACCGCGCTTTCAAAGCGGGGGTCTTTCAAGTCCAGATAATAAGCGCCGACCTGATAGGCCAGGAACATGCCCTTATAGACCACCGTGCGGGCCGACATGGACACGACATAGAAACCCTTATCGTCGCCGTCATTCTCCTGATAGATGCGGTTGGAGATGACCTTGCGCAGCACGAACAGGCGGCGCTCGAAATCGTCGTCGGTTTCCAGCATCGGGCTGCGCCCGATGAAGACCTGCATATGGAACGGCTCGGTGGCCGCGATATGCGGAGCCTTGGAAAGCGAAGAATTATCGACCGGCACTTCGCGGAAGCCGATGAAGGTCTGGCCTTCGGCGGCGATCACTTCCCTGACGATCTCTTCCGCATGGGCGCGCAGATCCGGGTCGCGCGGCATGAAAATATAGCCGACGCCATAGTGACCCGGCTGCGGCAGGTCTATGCCCTGACGCGCCATTTCCTCGCGAAAGAAGCGATCTGGAATCTGCACCAGAATGCCCGCACCGTCGCCCATCAGCGGATCGGCGCCGACAGCACCACGATGGGTGAGGTTTTCCAGCATCTTCAGGCCGTTTTCCACGACCACATGTGATTTCCTGCCCTTCATATGGGCGATGAAGCCGACGCCGCACGCATCATGCTCGTTGCGCGGATCATAAAGGCCTTGAGCCGGCGGAACACCCGCAGCCTTGGTTTTTCGCGTCGTTCGGGTGGAAGCCGTCGTCGCAGCTTTGACCGCTTCGTTCTGTACGTTGTGAGAAACCACATTCGATACAGATGGCGTCAAATGCGTCATCGTCATTCCCTCCGTTTGGCCCTCATGTTGAGGTGCGCGATCAGCATATACCGAGATGGTGACAACCATCCCGCAGGTGTATTCATTCTATGAAAAGCCTTATCGACAAGGCGTTGGACGAGGTTCCGCAAGGGCGAAAAGCCGCCGGGGAACGATGTTTAGCGCCTATTCTCATCAGGCTTTTGACAGACAGCACTCTGCGCACCGCAACCGGCGCGCGGAATTCTCCCTGTCACAGTCGGAGCGCCTGTCACCGTCAGGCCAGCGGCCTGCCAGTCCGGCGCTTGTCTCTGAAACTTTACGAACAGCGTTTGATCGCTTTCGGGTCGCATCAGCGTCTAATTGGACAGCATTGCTGTCCTAATTATGTATGACAGAATTCAAATTGCCTCACAAGATGGAAACGCAATTTTTATCGGTAACTTGGGTAATAAAATGTCGAGAGCACATTATTTGTCGGTTTTTAATTGCGTTTAAGCGCCCTTGCGTCAGTTTGGCGCGCTTTCGCCCATTCCCTAAATGCTTAAAAAATAGGCAGCTTGCCGACATTTTTCGCGTAAGCCGAGCCTTAACCGCTTCTGTCAGACAGGCTATAGAAACAGCGACCCCGCAACTGCCCATTTAACCGATCTGGAGGAACACGTGCATTTTGCGTCAGACAATTGGGCAGGCGCCCATCCAAAAATCGCCGAGAGCCTTTCGCTGCATGCAGCCGGTTTTGCGGCAGCCTATGGCGCAAGCGAGATCGACAAACGTGTGGAACAACACTTCAATGAATTGTTCGAGCGTGAAGTGGCCGTTTTCTTTGTCGGAACCGGTACGGCTGCCAATTCGCTGGCGCTGGCCAGCGTCAACCGGCCCGGCGGCGTTTCGCTGGTCCACCGCGAGGCGCATGTGATCGAGGATGGATGCGGCGCACCGGAATATTTCACCGGCGGCGCACGTCTCCACCCGATCGACGGCGCTCTGGGCCGCATTGATCCCGAACTTCTGAAACGCGAATTGAAGCGTTTCAACCCCGCCTTCGTTCACGCGGGCCAGCCCATGGCCGTCAGCATCACGCAGGCGACGGAAGTGGGTACGCTTTACCAGCCGGAGCATATCGCCACCATTTCGCAAATCTGCCGCGATGCCGGACTGCCGCTACACATGGATGGCGCACGCTTTGCCAATGCGCTCGTGTCGCTTGATCTCACACCTGCCGAAATGACATGGAAACTTGGCGTGGACATTGTGTCCTTCGGCGGCACCAAGAATGGCTGCTGGTGCGCCGAGGCGCTGGTCTTCATGGACCCGGCCCGCGCCAAAGACCTGCCCTTCATCCGCAAGCGCGCAGCACAGCTTTTCTCCAAGACGCGCTTCGTTGCCGCGCAGTTCGATGCCTATCTGCGTGACGATCTCTGGCGCGACCTTGCCCGCCATTCCAACGCGCTTGCTGCCCGCCTTGCCAACCATATCCATGCATCAAGCCAGATGCGCCTTGCCTGGAAACCGGAAGCCAACGAGGTTTTCGCGATCATGAAGCAATCGGTTTATGACCGTCTGCGCGATGCGGGTGCGGTATTCTACGACTGGAATCCTCCGCATTCGGAAGTGGGCCGCATCGGCGAGGGCGAGATTTTTGCCCGCTTTGTCACCAGCTTCGCCAATACGGAAGAAGAAGTGGACCGTTTCGGCGACATGATCGCCTGACACTCCTTGATATACTGAAGAACAAAAAGGCGGCACTTAAAGCGCCGCCTTTTCTTATTCATGATTAACCGAACTTAGAGCGCATCCCGAAAAGTGTGAAACGGTTTTCGGGATGCGCGTCCAGATCAAAACGCGCTCTAATGCGCGGTCTTCGCCTCAATCGGCTGGGCCGTGCCGGAACCCGCCTTGGTGACTTCGATCTTGCGCGGTTTCATCTGTTCTGGAATCTCGCGCTTGAGATCGATGTGCAAAAGCCCGTTCTTCAGGCTTGCACCTGAAACTTCAACGAAGTCCGCAAGCTGGAAGCGGCGCTCGAAAGCACGCGAGGCAATGCCGCGATAAAGCACTTCACCCACATCGGATGCGGTTTCATCAGCCTTCTGGCCCTTGACGGTCAACTGATTGCGATGGGCCTCGATCTCGAGTTCATTTTCTGAAAAGCCCGCAACCGCCATGGTGATGCGATAGGCGTTTTCACCCGTGCGCTCGATATTATACGGCGGATAGGACTGGTTGCCCTCCGGCGAAGCAAGCGAATCAAGCATGGTGAAAAGCCGGTCGAACCCGACCGTGGAGCGATAAAGCGGGGAAAAATCTACGTGACGCATGGTTAGCCCTCCTTCAGAGCGACATATGCATGTTGGGCACGGTCATTTCTGAAAACGGCACCACTGTTCGGCGCGTTTTCAAGACCGTACATGGGCGGCGAAACTCCCTTGGTGGCGAATTTCTTGTGCCGGCGGCCCCTCTGTGGCGACCGCAGAACTCATTTGGGAATGGCGGCTTTTCATTTCAAGACCGGCTGAAATGGACAAAACCCGATATTCGATACCGGGCCCTGGAGCCTGGATCAAAAGCGCCATTTGCAGACCGGCATGGCGGCATTTGGAACGGGCTCTTACACACCATGTCACTTTGCGTAACAACTCCTGATCCATAGGGAGCTATATTTTGCTTTGCGCACCGCGCGATAACCCAAAATGAACATCATCTTCGGCGAGCGTTCAAATGCTCGGGGCCAGAGCATTTCCAACAAAAGCGCGCAGCGGTTTTGCGTGAGATAAATGGAACGAAACAAATATCTGGATTGATCCAGCGTCGCCATTTTCACTGGAACCACTCTGGTGTCCCACCATGCCTGCGCAAGCGGGTTGATAAAAGGATCACGGTTATGAAAAAAGCTGCTCTCGCTTTGGCCGCACTTGCCACCGCCGCAACGGGGATTGCGACACCCACCCTTGCAGCCGATAACGGACTGCGCGTTCAGATCCAGTATTATGACGATGACGGCTATCGTGTGCCTCGTCAGGGCTTCGATGGGCCGGGCCGCCATGATCGCCGTCCAAACTGGGGGGACGGTTATATCCGCCGCGAGGTCATGAACCCACGTCGCGTTGCCCGCTCGCTGGAACGCCGCGGCTATGATGTGGGCGACATGCGCCTTGAACGCGACACCTATTTCGTGCGTGCCACACGCCCCAGCGGTCGCCGTGTCGTGGTGATGGTGGATGCCTATAACGGCAATATTATCGGCGAACGCCGCGCCGGCCCCCGGCCATCGGGTTACTAAGGGGTTCCTGTTTTAACACTACAGTTGCAAATTCGTCAGGCCGTGGCGAAAAGAGTGATTTTCGAGTACCGGAGCGGAGCGTACTTAAGGGTACGTGAGCACCGGAACGCAGATAAATTGCTCTTTGCAGCCCGGCATCACGAAGAATGCAACTGTAGTGTTAACAGGATTGCCAAAACATTCTCAGCGAAAACGGACCAGCTGGCGTAACGGCCCTTGCTCCGGCTGTTTTCTGAACCGGAAGTTCGCCCATGAACTTCCGGTTACTTTTTATCATGATTTTGCCCATTATGGTGGTGCGAGCAAATAAGCGAACAATGAACGAACAGGGCAACAAGGGGGCGAGCGGATGTCGGAACTGCTTTTTGAAACCGATGCAAATCCGATCCCGAGCCGAATAAGAGGCGGTCTTTTCCATGCGCCGGACGGGAAGGCCCTGCGCTACTCCCTGCTGAAAGCCGAAAGCCGGCCGTGCCGGGGCACGGTCATCGTGCTTCAGGGCCGCAACGAATTCATCGAAAATTATTATGAAACCATGTCCGACCTCGCCGGGCGCGGTTTTACCGTTGCCACCTTCGACTGGCGCGGCCAGGGCGGCTCGCATCGCCTGCTGCGCGACCGCCTGCGCGGCTATGTGCGCAGCTTCAACGATTATGCCGACGATCTCGACCATTTCCTGACCGGAATCGTGCTGCCCGACTGCCCGCCGCCATTTTTCATTCTCGCTCACTCGGCAGGTGCGCTGGTCGCGCTTTCCTCACTGGAACGGCTCTCCTCCCGCATCACCCGCATGGTGCTTTGCGCGCCCCTGATGGGGCTTGGCGGACAGAAAATCAGCGATGACAATGTGCGCCGCATTACCGCCGCGCTGCGCTGGATCGGCCTGGGGAGAATCTATGCGGCAGGCGGGCGCACCCTGTCGGCGGCGCGCGCCTTTGCCGACAATCCACTGACCAGTGATCCGTTACGGTTCATGCGCAATGTGGAAATCACACGGACTTATACGGACCTCGCGCTTGGCGGCCCCACCGTGCGCTGGGTCTGGAGCGCACTGGAAACCGCATGGCGCATCAACCAGCCGGATTTTTACAAAAGCCCCATCGCGCCGGTTCTGATTATCGCGGCTGGTGCTGACCGCGTTGTTTCAACAGCGGTGATCGAGCGTTTCGTGGCGCGCACGCGAAACATCTCGCTCGCCGTTATTGACGGTGCGCGCCACGAAATGCTCCAGGAAGCAGATTTCTACCGCGAACAGGTGCTGGCGGCTTTCGACGCCTTCATCCCCGGCTCATCGCCGGTGGAATCCATGCCCCAAAGTCTTGAACCCGACCTCTCTCAAATCTAAAGCCTGCCCCAAAATGGGAGCAGCCTTCGCGGCAATATATGCGACATGGTTTAGATATGGAGCAGATCCAGTGCGGCCTGATGCAGCGCAGGCGTTGCAGCCGCCACGATATCCCCGCCCTGCTCTGCCGGCCCTCCGTCGCGCCGTGTCACCACGCCACCTGCCTGCTCGATAATGGGAATGAGCGCGGCAATATCATAGGTCTGTAAACCGGCTTCCACCACAATATCCACAAAACCGCCCGCCAGCATCGCGAAAGCATAGCAATCCACGCCATAACGCGACAGGCGCACGGCGCTTTCCAGCCGGTCAAAAGCCTTGCGATCATCGCCCTTGAAAAGGGCGGGCGTGGTCGTGAAAAGTGTTGCGTCTTCCAGCACCGCATTCTTGCGCACGCAAAGGCGGCGCGGCGCACCGTCGCCCCGCTGGAGATAGGCGCCGTCACCGTCGCTATAGAAAAGCTCGCCCGTGAAGGGCTGCGACATCATCCCGGCCCTGGCGTCGCCATCCACCGTAAGGCCCACCAGCGTGCCCCAGACCGGCAGGCCCGAAATGAAAGCGCGCGTACCATCCACCGGATCGATGATCCAGACATGGCTGCGGTCGGTGTTTTCCGCCCCATATTCCTCGCCCAGAATGCCATGATAGGGAAAAGTGCGCCCGATAACAGCGCGAATTGCCCTTTCCGCAGCGCGGTCGGCCTCCGTCACCGGGTCGAAACCGACGCTGTATTTATTGTCCACTTCCGTCAATTGACGAAAACGCGGCAGGGTTTGCGCTGCTGCGGCTGCCGCCACTTCCGAAAAAAATGCCTTGTCGATCAGCAACCCTGTTCTCCTGTTTCCAAAACATGGCGCTCTTGCGTGCAACTATGCCAATTTTGCCCAGAGCATTTCCGAGCCAAAAATATAAAACGGTTTTCGTTAGAAAATATCACAAAACAAATAGTTAGGACGATTCCGTTTTGACCGGAACCGCTTTATTCAGCAGCCAGCGGCGGCGCAATGAAAAGATCGTCCGGCAGGGATGTCAGATCGCTTACAAAATGATGCAAGGCAACGCACAGCGCCTCGAAACCTTCAAGCTTGTGCAGGTTCTGCTCGTTGACATAGAGGCTGCGATTGACCTCAATCTGAAGCGCATGGCATGCCATGGCGGGACGCCCGTAATGTTCGGTGATGAAACCGCCCGCATAGGGCTTGTTATGCACGACCGTATAACCCAGATCCTGTAGCAATTCGATTGCCGCCTGGGTCAGCCGTTCACTGCACGAGCGCCCGAAACGGTCGCCCACGATAAAATCCGGCCGCGAGCCGATTTCACCGGCGCTTGTGCCGCCCGGCATGGAATGGCAATCGATCAGCACGGCATAGCCGAATTGCTGCCGGGTCGCCTCCAGCAACGCATCGAGTGCCGCATGATAGGGCTTGTAGAGATCTTCAATGCGATAGAGCGCCTCCGCCAGCGGAATGCGGCCCGGATAGATCAATTGCCCCTCGGCCACCAGACGCGGCACGGTGCCCAAGCCGCCCGCAACGCGCGCGGAATGACTGTTGGCGAAAGGAGGCAGCGGCTCGGCGAACATGCGCGGATCGAGCTCATAGGGCTCGCGATTGACATCCAGAAAGGCACGCGGAAAATTTGCCTTCAACAGCGGCGCACCAAGCCGCATGACCGAGGCAAACAATTCGTCCACATAGCAATCTTCCGAATTGCGTATGCTGATGGCGTCGAGCCGCGAGGCCTGCACGAAGGAAAGCGGATAATGGCGGCCGCTATGGGGAGAATTGAACACGAAAGGGATACGCTGTTGTGCCGGAGCACTGACTTCAAAAGGCGGTACTGAACCAAAATCGCGTTCCAGACTCATACTTCGTTCCGTGTTCGGATGCCCGTTTACGCACTATCGGATGACAGTCCGCATCTCAATCATATCAAATTACGCCAGCCGGTCCACACGTGCAAACCCTCTCGGCATGGAAGCATATTGTTTTTATGATCGCTGAAAAAAATCCTTGCTGCAAACCTGCCACACTTGCCAGCTTGTTGCCAAAGACCCGCCATAACAACTAACATTCGTACATGCATTCATTTCATATTTACCAAAGAAGCGTTTTCTAGTGTGGAAGTTGACTCGTTCCGGCGGCCAATCGGCCCAGCGTGAACGACATGAAATTCGGACAGACC
This sequence comes from Brucella melitensis bv. 1 str. 16M, assembly GCF_000007125.1. Lineage (NCBI taxonomy): Bacteria > Pseudomonadati > Pseudomonadota > Alphaproteobacteria > Hyphomicrobiales > Brucellaceae > Brucella > Brucella melitensis. Next base: position 52,087 of record NC_003318.1, read on the forward strand.
AATGAAGAGAATCCTTCTAGCTGAAGACGATAACGATATGCGCCGTTTCCTCGTAAAAGCGCTGGAAAAGGCCGGTTATCACGTGACACACTTTGACAATGGTGCCAGCGCCTATGAACGGCTCCAGGAGGAACCATTTTCGCTTTTGCTGACGGATATCGTCATGCCGGAAATGGATGGCATCGAACTGGCGCGCCGTGCGACGGAAATCGATCCCGATCTCAAGATCATGTTCATCACGGGCTTTGCCGCCGTTGCGCTGAACCCCGATTCGGACGCCCCCCGCGATGCGAAGGTGCTTTCCAAGCCTTTCCACCTGCGCGATCTGGTGAACGAAATCGAAAAAATGCTGATCGCCGCCTGAGGCGATCAGCGCGTTTGCCGGTGCTTCGCAACCTCATCAACAAAAAGACGAAAAAACTTCATAAAAGGGCATTGACGGGCGCAACGCGATATGGTGTATGCGCCCCATCGAATGGGCGTGTAGCTCAGCGGGAGAGCACTACGTTGACATCGTAGGGGTCACAGGTTCAATCCCTGTCACGCCCACCATTCGGCCTCATCATTTCAATATGGCATATAGTACAAATCGGGACGTTACATCGTTCTCGTTGGTACCTTGTCTCACTTCCAGCTATTGTTCAGCGTCACATGTGCTTTGTCAGGGTACGACACTGGCTTTCGTCCAGAATTGAAACATGGGTGGAAAGCTGAACCAATGGGGGTGCGCGCCCTGAGGCAGGCTGTCATCAAAGCTCTTTGACCGGTTGCGCGTTCAGTTCCGTGGCCATGCGAACCAGATCGGCCAGAGACTTCGCTCTCATCTTGTGCATGAGGTGGGAGCGCCGGACCTTGACCGTCACTTCCGCCACATCCAATTCAGCCGCGATCTGCTTGTTCATGAGCCCCTGAACGACGAGTTTGAAAACCGCGCGCTCACCCTGGTTGAGCGTCTGATAGCGGGCAATGATCCTGTGTTGATTGTGTTCCTCCCGCAGGCGCTTCCGGTCTGTCCGGATCGCCTGTTGAACTGCATCCAAAAGATCCTGGTTGCGGAAGGGTTTGGCCAGAAAATCGATCGCACCATCCTTGATCGCCTTGACCCCCATGGCGATGTCGCCATGGCCGGTAATGAAAATCACGGGCAAGCGGATATCAAGCCCCTTCATTCTGGCATGAAATTCCGTTCCGCTCTCACCCGGCATACGCACATCGAGGATAAGGCAGGCCGGGACTTCTTCACGTGCATGTTTGAGAAATTCATTCACCGAGGCGAAACAGAGCGCCTTTAATCCGATCGAGGCAAACAGGTCCACCAGACCAAGGCGGACGGAATGATCGTCGTCGACGATAAAGACGACAGGATCGCGTTCATATGCGCAGTTCATATCTCCGTCTCCTGTGTCGTTGGCACTTCAAACAGGATTGTCGTTCCATGGGGCGTCGTGGACCCCAGGGCAATGGTGCCGCCACTGCTTTCGACGATGGTGCGGCTGATGGTGAGTCCGAGGCCGAAGCCCCCCTTCTTCGTGGTCCAGAATGCGTCGAACAGCCGTTCCTGATCTGCGGGCGCTATGCCGCCGCCACTATCGCGAACCGCAACCTGCAATCTCGCTCCTTCCGTCAGCGCAGTGTTGATCTTGAGGGAGCGCACCGGTGGGTCCTTCTCCTGTATGGCCTCTATCGCGTTGAGAACAAGATTGCCGATGACCTGCTGAATCTGGACACGATCAGCAAGCGCCATTGGCAGTCCCGGTGTGAGATCAAGATCAAGCGCGATATCATGTCGGGTGATCTCATTGTGAGCAAGCTCCACAATATCGCGAACCACCTCGTTGATATCGAAGGGCGCAACATGGGGCTTTTCGCCTCGAGACAGCCGCCGCACCCGGTCGAGAATTTCAATCGCCCGATGCGAATCCACCGAGATGCGCTCGATCGCTGCCGCGGCGCGCTCATTATTGGGGGGCGATTGCGCAAGCCAGCGCCTGCCGGCGCTTGCGCTGATCTCAATGGCGACAAGCGGCTGGCTTACTTCGTGAGCGATGGAGCTTGTCAACTGACCGAGCGTGGTCATTCGCGCCAGACGCAAAAGCCGTTCGCGCGACTCCCGCACATCGATCTCGGCCGAGACGAGCTTAAGCCCGAGATAGGTTGTGGCGATGATCGCTATGATGCTGATGCCCGTGTTGATCAGCCCTTCGTAGAAGGCGCCTTTGGAGGTGAACGCGAAACTGATGACGGAAAGCGCAATGCATGTGCTCGCAAGCCCGGTCACAGCCTTGCCGGTCAGGAGGCGTGCAGACAGAAGAATAACGACCGTATAGAAGACCGCGGCGGCGATTGCATAGTCCGTCACGGTATCGACAATGAATATTGCTGCGGTCAGGCAGGCCAACAGGAGAATTTTCGGCGTACTTCCGGTTACATTTCTCCTGATAATTGTCTTCAACATATTCAAGCACTCCCGCAGGCCAGGCCGCAACCGCCTGAAATTCGCATTTCCGGGCGGCAAATGAGATTGCAGTCTTATAATCCAGAAAGGCCACCGGAATCATCTTCGATCCGCCATCGCGCCGAGGTAATTCGCGGTTCGAGACTGAGATGGCCGACAATCTGCTCAAGCAGGCGATCCTGACGCTGATCGGCGCGCACGGTCGCGCTGACCTCGACCCGGTTCGTTCCTTCAATATTGCTGCTTTCAAGCTCGTGGATATGCAGATGGTCGCCGATATCGCGCAGGAGAAGGGCGCGCACCTGAGCCTCTGCATCGCCATGGCAGATAATGTCGATTGCATAAGTAGGCTGAAACGCTCCCCGGCGCATCGCCTGAAATTCCAGAACCTGTACGAGCGGGCGCAACAGGGCATTCACCGCGATAATGAACACCGTTGCAACGGCGGCATGTGAAATAAGGCCCGCGCCGCAAAGCACGCCAACAGCCGCTGAACACCACAGGGTTGCCGCCGTGTTAAGGCCGCGCACATTGAAGCCCTCCTTGAAAATAATGCCAGCACCAAGAAAGCCGATCCCCGAAACAATCTGGGCGGCCACACGTGTGGGGCTCGAATCGCCGGAAACCAGACTGGAAAACACGACGAAGGTGGCCGCACCGACTGCAACGAGGGTGTTGGTCCGAAGCCCGGCCAGCCTGTGCCGAAACTGCCGCTCGAAGCCGATGAGACCTCCCAACAGGAAGGCTCCCGCAAGGCAGGCCGCAGTATGGGCCAGTGGTTTCCAGACCATCTCATTTACCGCCTGCTTGGGCACCCTGCCACTGCGTATCGCCGTCGAGCGGCCCATTGGCTTGAGAGGCTGGCACGACGAACAGCACGACCAGCGCGAAGAGGATGAGGTAGGTTGCAACAGCGATGCTTCCAACAAGGGTGCCCCGATGCGGCACTGCGGTTGGCAGGGCCTTGTAGCCCCCGGAGAAACGAAAGTGATACATAGCAGGTTATCCCTGTCTGATATCCGGCAGTGCGAACCTGCGGGGGCTCGTCCGCGCGGATGCGGTTTTTAGAGCATTTTCAAGCCAAAAGTGTGAAACACCTATGCCGGAAGTTGACGGCAACCGGGGCCTACCAGGAGGCTTTCCTGAACCGCCTGACCGAGCGGGCCTGGAGGGCTGACGTCCAGCGAAGCAGCCGGAAAGTAGCCCGCCGTCCGATCAGCCCCTGACGCGACAGCCAGTAGGTGATACTGGCGAGATTGGTGCCAAGAACGGTATAGGCCCAGCAGATCCAGCGATCCATCCTGCCCTTCATCCACTGCCAAAGCCCCTGCGGGGAACCACCGGGCAATGGGGGTTCACCCCGGCGGCGGGGAGATCCGGGGCGGCGGCCGCCGGGTGGGTTGGCGCCTTGCGTGGTATCGACGAATACAAACACGGTATCGGACATTTTCCCTCCTTCCGCATCAATGGGCTGCATTTCCGGGCCCGCTGGTGCGCCTGTGTGTGAGGCGGAGACCGGCGGGAAGTAACGCCGCCGATCCCGCGGATGCGTTGCCCGCGATCAGAACCACTGCCCGAAACGGCGCACATAGATGACCTTCATGCCTTGTGCGACGAGGCAGTAGCTGACGAGGGTTGCGGCCAGCCACGGGAAATACGCCCATGGCAGCGGTACGAGTCCGACCATTTCCCCGATTGGAGAAAACGGAATGTAGATGCCCAGAGCGATGATGAGCGCGGACATCAGCATGACGGGCAGGGCAGCCGTGCTCTGGAAGAACGGAATCTTCTGGGTGCGCAGCATGTGCACGACGAGCGTTTGCGAGAGGAGGCCTTCGATAAACCAGCCCGACTGGAACAGAGACTGCATTTGCGGCGAATTGGCCGAAAACACATACCACATCAGCGCAAAGGTGGTGATGTCGAAGATCGACGAGGTCGGCCCGATCCAGATCATGAAGCGCCCGATGTTTCTGGCATCCCATTTGCGGGGCTTGGCCAGAAACTCCTTGTCCATCTTGTCCCACGGCAGCGCAAGCTGGGAGATATCGTACATCAGGTTCTGGATCAGGAGGTGAATGGCGAGCATCGGAAGGAACGGGATGAATGCGCTTGCCACCAGAACGGAGAAGACATTCCCAAAGTTCGAGCTTGCGCACATGTTGAGGTATTTCAGGATATTCCCGAAGGTCTCGCGGCCCGTGACCACCCCTTCCTCAAGCACGATCAGGCTCTTTTCAAGCAGGATGATATCTGCCGATTCCTTCGCGATATCGGCGCCGCTGTCAACGGAGATACCAACATCGGCATCGCGCAGTGCTGGCGCATCGTTGATGCCGTCACCGAGGAAGCCGACCGTATGGCCATTGGCCTGCAAGGCCTGAAGCACCCTGGATTTCTGAAGCGGCGTCAGCTTGGCGAAGACGGTGCGCTCCTCGGCAACGACACGCAGTGCCTCATCATCGAGTTTCTCGATCTCGCTTCCCAGAATGGGAATGCCAGCCTCCAGGCCGACCTCGCGGCAAATCTTTCTCGTGACGATCTCGTTATCGCCGGTGAGGACTTTCACACAAACACCGTGCTCGGCCAGAGCGGCAATGGCTGGCCCCGCCGTCTCCTTTGGTGGATCGAGAAAGGTCAGGAAACCCTGGACGGTCAGGCCCGCTTCATCGGCGATCCTGTACTGCGCACTGGTCTCAGCGCCCGGAATTTCGCGGGTAGCGACCACGAGGACGCGGAACCCGTCGGCATTATAGGCACACGCCGTGGCGATGAGCTTCTCGCGCGTCACCGCGTCGAGAGCCCTGACCGTCTCCCCGTCCCGGACCGTGGTGCAGATCGCCAGCATCTCCTCGACCGCGCCTTTGCAAACGAGCAGATGTTCGCCCCCCACCCCCTCGACGACCACCGAGAGCCGGCGGCGAATGAAATCGAAGGGAAGCTCATCGACCTTGCGATAGAGCCGGGCGGTACGCATCACCTCCTCGGGCACACGATTGGCGAAGCTAACCACGGCCTGATCCATCAGGTTCTTGACGCCGCTCTGATGATAGCTGTTCAGCCATGCCAGACGCAGGACCTTGTCGTCCGCCTTGCCCGAAACGTCGATATGATGTTCCAGGATAATCTTGTCCTGTGTCAACGTGCCGGTCTTGTCCGTGCAGAGCACGTCCATGGCGCCGAAATTCTGGATCGCATTGAGACGCTTCACAACGACCTTGCGGCGCGCCATCGCAACAGCGCCCTTGGCGAGGTTCGAGGAAACGATCATCGGCAGCATTTCCGGGGTAAGCCCAACGGCGACCGCAAGGCCGAAAAGCATGGCTTCCACCCAGTTGCCTTTGGTGAAGCCGTTGATGAGGAAGACCACCGGCACCATGATCAGCATGAAGCGGATCAGCAGCCAGCTAACGCTGTTAATGCCGCGGTCGAAGGATGTTTGGGCGCGCGAGCCGACAATCGCCTTGGCGAGCGACCCGAAGTAAGTGCGTTGACCGGTGGCGACCACAACGGCGGTGGCGGTGCCGCTGACGACATTGGTACCCATAAAGCAGATGCTGGGCAGGTCGAGCATATCCGCATCCTGGGAGGCTGTTGCCATGGCCGATTTCTCTGAAATGGCGCCGAGCGTGTCATATTTTTCGACGGGAAGTGCTTCGCCAGTGAGCACTGCCTGACTGATAAACAGATCACGCGATTCAATAAGGCGAAGGTCGGCGGGGATCATATCCCCGGCAGAAAGCTGCACAATATCGCCCACGACCAGCTCGCGCATCGGAATTTCGCGCGGCGCGGAGCTGGTTCCCGCACTCACGCGCCGCCATACCGTAGCCGTCGTGCGCACCATTGCCTTGAGGGCCTCGGCGGCACGGCCGGACCTATACTCCTGAATGAAGCGCATGAGCGCGCTTGCAAGCACCATCACGGCAATGATGATCACCTTGGTCGGATCGGCCTCCTCGCCCGTTTCGAGCGGAAGCCATATATCAGTGAAGGCACTGATCGCGCCCAGCACGACCAGGACCATGATGAAGGGATTCTTGAAGGCAAGCGCAAACTGCACGAGAGCCGGGATACGACGCTCGCGAGCGACCTCATTCGGGCCGTCGCGATAGAGCCGGGTAATTGCGTCGCCCTCGGTCAGGCCGTCGCGCCTGCTTCCGACATTGGCAAGGGTAAGCTCGATCTCATTGGATGCCTCACGCACGGCGCGCATAGACAGGCGGCGTTCATCCTTTTTGAAATTCTTGTTGTTCGCTGTTCTGACGGCGACATTCATTTTCGATCTCCTGCCACATCTGAAGCGGCAGCGACATCGCGTTATCCAGCCTCTGGCGTGAGGCCGCAAACCGTCATGTCGAGCCGCATAAAGGCGGTCGATTTCCTGATTGATTGATTGTTGAAAGGCAGTCCGCTCATGCCCCGGTGTTGGGAAACATTAGCGGACCACCTGGAGCGGCTCCGGGTTGGTCATCCATTTTCGGCACATTTCCGTTGTTTGCACCCGTCATCGGGACTGTGGGGTGGCGTGAGAGGGCGCATCTGGCAGTTGAGACGAGAACGCGCGATGCTTGCCCAGATAAGCAGCGTCACCGCGCCTCCCATGATGAGAACTTGTGCGAAGAACCACATCAGTGCGCAGGCATGCCAAAGCGGCCCTGCTGCACGGCAGCCATGATCAGGCCAGCCTGCTCGAAGCAGGACCGCGCCAGCCAGGCACTGACCTCGTTCGGATCCGTGGTCCAGTGGCACTCGATCCGTCCGGTGGAAGGATCGGCTTTCCAGATGGCCACGGGCCGTGGGCGGATGGTGCCATGCTCTGCGCCCGGAACGCGGGAAGCTGGACGGGCGGACATCTGGCTATATTTGGGATGGCGGCGTGCAAGGACGCGCGCGCCCAGAAGAGCGATTGCCGTAAACTTCATATCTCACCTCTCGGCGCCGCATCGGATGCCGGGCGAGAGCAACGGGCTCTAGAAGGGCATCCTCAGCGGCAATTTTTTTCGACTACTGTCGCTGGACATGGTTGTTTCCTGTGATTTGCGGGATCTTTGCCCGACAAAAGGTCTTTAGCAGAAGCATTTAGCCCCTGCCAGACGCCGCGAGGCTGATATGCTGGTGCATTGTGGTATAAGACATATACGGATGTATACATGACGCATATGTGGCTTCATTCGGCGGGCTGTATGAGCCGCCAGATGCAATTATCGCGTGAAGAAATCGAACATCTCGGCCAACTGGCCATCCAGCATGGCCTTGCCGGGATGGATAGAGCAGCCGCTATCTTTCGCGATCTGCAAAAGCGGCGTCACTTCCGGCGACATGATAACCTCTGCCACCAGCATTTCAGGCCGGAGATATTGCGGGTCCACCGGCAGTGCATCGCCTTCTTTCAGGCCAAGCGACGTGCCGTTGACGATGATGTCATGACCGGCAGGCGTACCCTGCGATACGAACATGCCCGCCGGGAAATGTTCCTTCAGCCGCGCAACAAGCTGCCCGGCCTTTTCGCTGGAACGGTTCACGACCGTCAAGCGGACAACGCCCGCCTCTGCAAGGGCAAAGGCAATGGCCGAAGCCGCACCGCCTGCACCGGCAAGATAAACGCTCCTGCCCTTCACATCATGGCCCGCATTGGCAAGCCCGCGCACAAAACCGACACCATCCAGCAATTCGCCCGTCAGGCTCCCATCGGCCTCGCGGCGGATCACATTCACCGCCCCGGCTGCTTGCGCGCGCGGCGTCAGCCGGTCGCAAAAGGCGGGCATTTCCGTCTTGTGCGGCACGGTGACAATGAAACCGCCCCAATTGCCGAAGGCACGCAGGGCAGCCGCTGCATATTTCAGCCCGCTGGCGGGAACGGCAGCGGGCACGACGATGCCGTCATAGCCACGCGCAGCAAATAAGGCGTTCAGGGCCTGCGGCGTGCGGACATGATGAACCGGGTCCGCGATAATGGCGAACACCCTTGTATGGCCAGTAACCGTCATTGCATCGCTCCTGGGGCATGTCTCCCAAAAACGGAAACCGCTTTTGGGATAAAGACATATTTAAAAACAGAGAGATAGATCGGCTCCAACTGGAACCGATCTAGACAAGCAGAGACATCGGATCTTCAATACCGGCCTTGAAGGCCGCGAGCAGTTGCGCACCCAGGGCGCCGTCGACCGCGCGATGGTCAACCGAAAGCGTCACGCTCATCATGGTGGCGAAAGCAAGCTCACCATTGCGTTCGATTGGGCGGCGTTCGCCCGCGCCAACCGCCAGAATGGCGCTTTGCGGCGGATTGATGATGGCCGAAAAGGATTTGACACCATACATGCTGAGATTGGAAATCGAAAAGCCACCGCCCTGGAATTCTTCCGGCTTCAGGCGGTTTTCGCGGGCACGCGCGGCCAGAGACTTCATCTGCGCCGAAATAGCGCCAAGGCTCATCTGGTCGGCACTGCGAATAATCGGTGTGATAAGGCCGCCTTCCGTCGCCACCGCAACGGCAATATCGACGTCCTTCAGCTTCAAAAGCGCCTCGTCTGTCCATATGACATTGGCATCGGGCACCCGGCGCAGGGCGGCGGCGGAAGCCTTGATGACAAAATCATTGACGGAAATACGGGCCGAACCTTCCCGCTTCTCGTTGATCTGGCTGCGCAATGCCAGAAGCGCATCGATCTCGCAATCCACGTTCAGATAGAAATGCGGCACCGTTGTCTTGGCTTCCAGCAGGCGGCGGGCAATGGTGCGGCGCATGGATGTGTGCGGAACGGCTTCATACTCGCCGATGCCAACCGGAATGGCTTTCGACGAAACTTCCGCAGGTGCGGCGACTGGAGCGGCAGCGGCGGCAACCGGAACCGGCTTCGAGGCGGCCGCGCGTTCCACGTCGATCCGTACGATACGGCCCCTTGCGCCACTTCCCGCAAGCCCGTCCAGCGAAACGCCCAGTTCCGCAGCCAGGCGGCGGGCGAGCGGCGAAGCCTTGTGGCGCACTTCACCGGAGGCGGGCGCGCTTACTGCTGGTGCGGCTGGCACCGGCGAGGCTGCAACAGGGGTTTCGGCTTCTGCCACGGCCACAGGACTGGAGCCGACCGCAAATCCGGCCATTGCAGAAGCATCTTCGCCTTCCTTCAAAAGCAGGGCGATCACCTGATTGACATTGGCGCGCGCACCGTCCTTCACCAGAAGCTGGCCAATGCGGCCATCCACTTCGGCTTCAAGCTCCATCGTCGCCTTGTCGGTTTCGACTTCGGCGATCAGGTCGCCCTTGCTCACCGCGTCGCCTTCGGCCTTGAGCCAGCGCGCGATGACTGCATCTTCCATTCCTGCCGAAAGGGCAGGCAATACGACTTCAACCGGCATTGTCTGTCTCCTTGTGCATCAATTCTCGATGGGCAGGCCCTGGGCAGCCATGACGGCGCGCAGGCCAGCCTCAATGTCCTGTGGGCGCGCGGCAGCCGCCGCTTCCAGAACCTTCGAGATGGAGGGCGAGGCTTCCGCGCCATGCACGCGGGCAATCGGCTGGTCCAGCCAGTCGAAGCAGCGCCGCTGCAATTCATCGGCCAGCCAGCCGCCATAGGAGGTGCCGGAAGCACCCTGTTCCACGATCAGGACATTGCCGGTCTTGCGGACCGAGGCTTCGATGGTTTCCCAATCGACACCTGCACGGTCGAGCGAGCGCAGATCGATGATTTCCGCATCGACACCAAGCGCCTCCACGACGGCCTGCGTTTTTGCGACCATGGCGAGATAGGTCAGCACCGTTACCCTGGAGCCGGGGCGAACGACCTTGGCCTTGCCGAGCGGGATGAAATAATCGAAATCTTCTGCCGGGGCAGCGCCCTTCGATGCGTAGAGATCGACGTGTTCCAGCACCAGAACCGGATCGCGGCAGAGGAGCGCAGAATTCATCAGGCCGACATAATCGAACGGCGTGGACGGGGCCACGATGCGCCAGCCGGGGGCGGTTGCGAAAATGCCTGCCGGGTCCATGGAGTGCTGCGAGCCGTAGCCCGTGCCCATGGCAACCTTGGTGCGCAGCACCACCGGCATGTCGCTGTCGCCGCCGAACATGTGGCGCGCCTTGCCGATCTGGTTGAACACCTGATCCGCAGCCACCCACATGAAATCCGGATACATGAATTCGATAACCGGCAGAACGCGCCCATCCGCCGCCATGCCGCCCGCAATGCCGGTAAAGGCATTTTCGGAAATCGGCGTGCCCAGCACACGGTCGGGATAATCCGCCGAAAGGCCGCGCGTTGCGCCATTGGTGCCACCCTTGAGGCGATGCACATCTTCGCCGAGGACCACGACGCGCTCATCGGTTTCCATGCGGCGCGCCATGACATCGGCCACCGTATCGATGAAACGGGCATCCTCCACCAGCTTGCCGGAGAAGCTTTCCTGCTCTTCAAAGCGCACGCCATCGAATTCCGAAAGATCGCCGCGCAGGCCGAAATCGCGGAAGCTCTCTTCCGGCCAGAGCGACGGAATGATGCGGCGCTTGCCGTCACGCATCTCGATCAGTTGGCCAGCAACTTCATCCATCAGCGAAACGCAGCGTTCCCGCAGGGCCTTGATCGCATCTTCGCCGAGCGCCTGTCGCTCCAGAAGCGTTTTGGCCAGCGCATCAAGCGGGTCGCGGCCGCGCCATTCTGCTTCCTCGTCCTTGGAGCGATAGCCGAAGGCGCTGCCCGGAAGCGGGCCGTTCTGGTGGAAATAGCGATAGACATCGGCTTCGATGATGGTCGGGCCATTGCCTGCGCGCATAATGGCATTGGCCTCCTCGGAGGCGAGCCAGACGGCTATCGGATCCATGCCATCCACCTTGAAAGACGGAATGCCGAAGGCAAGCCCGCGCGAGGAAAGGCGCGGCTCTGCCGTCACTTCCTCCACATGGGTGGAAACGGCATAACGATTGTTCTCGATGAAGAAGCAGATCGGCAGTTTCCATGCAGCCGCAAGGTTCATGGTTTCCAGAACCGAACCGATATTGGTCGCGCCATCGCCGAAATAGGTGTAGACGACATCGCCCTTGCCAGCGCGCCGATGCGCCCATGCCGCGCCTGCCGCCATGGGCACGCCGCCGCCGACGATGGCATTGGTGCCGAGATTACCCGATTCAGCCCAGCGCAGATGCATGGAGCCGCCACGGCCACGGCAGAAGCCCTGCGAAAGCCCCAGAATTTCGGCCAGCGTGCGCTGCGCCAGCGTACGGATATCCTGATCGAAAGCCGCCTTGGGGTCGATGCCCTTCTGCGCAACATAGCCGAGCGCCTTTGCCAGAAACTGATGGTGCGCGCGGTGCGAGCCATTGATCTGGTCGCTGGGACGCATGGAAACGGCAGAACCGACCGCGCCACCTTCCTGACCGATTGCCGAATGCGCCGGGCCATGCACCAGCCCCTGACCGGCAAGCTCCAGCACCTTTTCTTCAAAGGCGCGGATCAGATGCATCTGGGAAAGCATGGTGCCACCAAGCGCCAGATCGAAAGCGGCGCGGTCTTCTGTGGTTGGCACGATTTCCCGCCAGAAGCTGTGCGGAACGAGATCTTTATATTCAGGCATAGGACAATCTCCAGGAGCAAGGGCTCTCCAGAGCGGTTCAAGGAAGGCTGGGCCGCTCTATCTGTTTGTTTTCACTGCATTTGGCCGCTGCCAAATGCGCAGGATAAGGTCACGCGGCCAGGAAGCCGCCATCCACCGGCAGGATGGTGCCGGTGATATAGCTTGCCATCGGGGACGCGAGAAAAACGACGGGATCGACGACTTCGCTGGTTTCGCCGATGCGCTTCATCATCACACGGTTCATAAACCAGTCTGTGCCACCCGGACGGTTGAGCTGGGCCACCGCCATCTCGCTCATCATGATGCCGGGCGCAACCGCATTGACGCGGATGCCATGCGGGGCCAGATCACGCGCCATCACCTGCGTCAGCGAACGGATCGCCCCCTTGGAGACGACATAACCCGCCGTGGAGCCGCCGGACACGAAACCCGCGACCGAGCACAGATGCACCACATTGCCCTTCGCGGCCTTCAGCGCAGGCACGAGCGCATGGGAAACATTGAACGCGCCTTCAAGGTTGACGCCGATCACCCGGTCCCAGACCTCGACCGCCTCGGGCTGGTCGAAGGCGGCGCGACCGGCAACACCGGCATTGTTCACCAATACGTCAAGACCGCCAAAACGGCTCAATATATCGTCAGCCAGTGCCGCAACTGCGTCGCGGTCGGTGACATCGAGCGCATGGCCTTCGGCAACGAAGCCTTTCGCGGTCAGCGCATCGGCCTGGGCCTTGGCTGCCGTGCCGTCGATATCAACGAGAATGACGCGCGCGCCCTGCTCTGCCGCGCCGGAAGAAATCGCCGCTCCCAGCCCCCGGCCTGCACCGGTGACGAGGACGAGCTTTTCTTTCAGAAGTTCTATTTTCGGTTTCCTTGGGGTCAGGCCATGTAGATGCCGCCATTCACCTGGATCGTTTCTCCCGTGACGAAGCTCGCGGCAGGTGAACAGAGGAAGGCAATGACGGATGCAATTTCGGATGGTTTGCCAAGCCGCTTCAGCGGCGTCTGTGTCATGGTTTCATCCATGCGCGTCTTGAGAAGCTCGCTGGTCATCGGGGTTTCGATGATGCCGGGGGCAACGCCATTGACGCGGGTTTTCGGCGCAAGCTCACGCGAGAGCGCACGGGTCATGGAAACCATGGCGCCCTTGGTCGCGCCGTAATGCGCGTTCACATAAGCGCCGCGATAGGCCGCGAGCGAAGCCAGCGTGACGATGGAGGAATCCTCCTTCAAGGCGGGCAAAGCGCGCTTGCACAGATAGAAGACGCCATCCAGATTGATCGAAATCGTGCGGTGCCAGTCGGCATCCGACATTTCGGCGAAGGGTTTCGCCTGATAGATACCCACCGATGGCACAAGGAAATCGATGCCGCCGAAACGCTCCATGGCAAGCGCTACGGTCTTTTCGGCGTCGTCCGCGCTTGACGCATCGGCCTTGATGGTGGCAATTCGTTCCGGGCTGCCCAGCGATGCGGCGAAAGCGTCGAGACCTTCCCTGTCCAGATCAGTCAGAACCAGATTGGCGCCGGAAGCATGGAACAGTTCGGCAATCGCGCGGCCAATGCCGCCATTTGCGCCAGTGAGAACGAGCGTCCGGTTTTCAAACTCGAATTTCATCGATTATTTCTCCTCAGCCAGATCGGGACGATAGGCAGCAATGTCGTCGTATTGGACGATCTCGACGATGTGGCCTTCGGGGTCGTGCAAAAAGGCAAGCCAGGTGCCGGGACGAACCTCGATCGGGTCGCGGCCCGTCAGCGGCTGCGCGCCATGTTCGATCAGGCGTTCGACCAGCGCCTTCAGGTCATCGACGATGAAGGTGAGATAGCTCGCCCCCGCGCGCTCCAGAATGAGGCCCGTTTCGGCCTGCCCGGCTTGCGGCAGGCGGTCGGGCTGAAGCAGCTTGATGCGCTCGCCCTTTGCGGTCTGAAGGCGGACAACGGTGTAGCCGTCCGGGCTCATGGCCGCGACTTTGGCCTTTTCACCGCCAACATGAATTTCAGACACGAAGGAAAGGCCAAGCGCCCCTTCGTAGAAAGCGCGCATACGCTTCAAATCCCTGACGGCAAGCCCTACTTCCAGTGGCGCTGTCATTTGGGTCATATTCTCTCTCCCGCTTGCAAAATAGCTGCCCCAAGTCTTTGTTTTTACGCATCAGACGGCCAGCCATTCCTCCATCAGTTTTTCGTCGGCGGTCAGTTCGTCCGGCGTTCCTTCAAAAACGATGCGGCCATGCCCCATCACACAGACGCGGCTGGAAACTTTCAGCGCAATGGTGAGCTTCTGCTCCACCAGCACCACTGAAACGCCCTGCCGGTTGATGTCCTTGATCATCTCGCCGACGACAGCGACGATCTTCGGCGCAAGGCCTTCTGTCGGTTCGTCGATCAGCATGACCAGCGGATTGCCGAGCAATGTGCGGCACATAGTCAGCATCTGCTGCTCGCCGCCCGAAAGGCTGCCCGCGCGGGTGTTGCGGCGTTCCTTGAGGCGCGGGAAATAGTCGAACATCTGTTCGACCGTCCATCTGGTCGCCCCTTCCGCACCGCGCTGAATACCCATTTGCAGGTTTTCATCCACGGTCAGATTGAGGAAGGTTTCACGCTCTTCCGGTACGAAACCAATGCCTGCGCGGCAGATTTTGAACGAACGCTCGCCCGCCAGATTTTTCCCGTTCAGAAGCACTTCGCCGCTTGTCGGCGGCACCAGCCCCATGATCGCCTTCATGGTGGTGGAACGGCCCGAACCATTGCGCCCCAGCAGGCTGATCGCCTCGCCCTTCTTCAGGTCGAAGGTCACGCCTTGCAGGATATGGCTCTTGCCGTAATGCGCGTGCAATTCGCGAACATCGAGAATGTTTTCAGCAGCCATTAGTGCGCCTCCTCACCCAGATAGGCTTCTCGGACCCTGGCATTCTCGCGGATTTCCTTCGGCGTGCCGGTGGCGATGATCTCGCCATAGACCAGAACGCTGATGCGGTCGGCGAGCGTGAAAACCACATACATGTCGTGTTCCACGATCATGAGGGTACGGTTCTGCGTGATCTCGCGGATGAGGCCGACCGTATAATCGGTCTCCTCCTGCGACATGCCCGCCATCGGCTCATCCAGAATGATGAGGCGCGGATCGGATGCGAGTGTCATGCCGATTTCAAGCGAGCGCTGTTCCGAATAGGAAAGCTGGCTTGCCAGCGTGTATGCGCGCGCCGTGAGGCGCACCTGTTCCAGCAGGCTTTCAACCTCCGCCGTAACCTTCCTCATCGAAGAAACTGGACGCCAGAAGGTGAACTGCACCTTATAGCGGCGCATGACCGCCAGGCGGATGTTCTCAAAAACCGTCAGGCCCGGAAAGATGTTGGTGATCTGGAACGAACGGGCCAGCCCCTTGCGGTTGACGGCGGCAGGCGTCAGCCCGCCGATCTCTTCGCCCTGAAACCGGATGCTGCCGCTCGACGGCGTGAAATTGCCCGATATCAGGTGGAACAGCGTGGATTTACCGGCACCATTCGGGCCGATCACCGCATGGCGCTCACCATCACGAACGGCAAGATTGACGCCGCGAATGATGTGGGCCGGGCCGAAAGACTTGTTCAGCTGATCGAGAACGAGAATATCCTTCGTCATCATGCCTCTCCCTTGGCTTTGGCCCTATGGCGATTGACGATGGTGAGAAGGGCGATGCCAGCGGCGAAAAGCGCCAGGGGGATCAGCCATGTGGACACGGCGAAAGGCAGCCATTCGCGGCCAAGGAATGTGACCGGAGGCCAGTTTCCTGCCGAAGCGAGCGCCTTGTAATCGCTGGAAAAGAAACGCTGTACCAGTTCCACGATCATGATCGTGCCGGCGGCTGTCACCAGAAGCGCCACAAGACGCCCCAGCGCATGGCCAAGCGAAATGCCCGTACCCTTCGGGTTCCTGAAACGCTCGACCGCTTCTCCGACGAGACCGCGCGGCAGGAACATCATGACAAGCACCAAGATGAGGCCCTGATAGAGCAGCCACGAGCGTGTGACATCGGAGGTGACATGGCCGAAGAACGTCATGGCCGCAGCACCGATGGCCGGGCCGAAGAAGGTGCCGACACCGCCGATGAAGCTGTTGAGAACCACAGCGGTCGAAATGCCCGCTTCAAAGACCACATAATTGGCCGCTTCGATATTGATGGCCTGCAAGGCGCCGGCAATGCCTGCGAACATGGCGGAAATGGCGAAGACCAGCGTGCCGAGCACATGGACATTATAGCCGAGGAAGCGCAGGCGATGGGTGTTTTCGCGCAGGCCCACCGTCACCCGGCCAAAGGGCGTCAGCGTGAGGAGGAAGAGAAGCAGGATCGACCCCACGACCCAGGCGAGCGCCAGATAATAGACTTCCGTCGTGGAGCCGAAATCGAAACCCCACGCAGGCATACGGAACGAGGACACGCCCGCCTCGCCGCCAAACGTGCCTTTCAGATGCGGCGCAAGCGCATGGAGAAGTTCAGCAAGCGCCAGCGTGATCATGGCGAAATAGACGCCGGTGCGCTTGGTGGAGAACCAGCCCGCAACAAGGCCCGACAGGAGGCCGACGCCTGCGCCTGCCAGCGGCAGGAGCGGCGTAGGCAACAGGCCCTCGCCACCAAAAGCGTTCATGACGTGGACGGCGGCAAAAGAGCCGAGGCCGAAATAGGCCGCGTGGCCGAAGGACAACATGCCCGCGTGCCCGCAAAGCAGGCTGAAAGCCGTTGCGAAAAGGGCTGCGATCAACATCTGGATTGCCGCATTCGTCATCGATTCCGAGACGAGATATGGCAGGGCGACAAGGAGTGCGACAACGAGGAGCGCAACGACCGACTGCTTGATGGTCATGGTTTACTCCTTTGCCCCGAACAGTCCGCTTGGACGTACCAGGAGAACGATAAGCATCAGGAAGAATGGCAGGGTGGCTGCAATGCTGGAGACTTCCAGCGTCAGCACGCCGCCGATTTCACGGGCATAATCGCCAAGCCCCACATAATCGAGGAGGCTTGCGATCGAGACCTTCACGCCAACGGCGACGGAGGAAAGAATGCCGATCAGAAGCGAAGCAAACATGGCTCCGCCAAGCGAGCCAAGCCCGCCCACGACGACGACCACGAAGACCATGACGCCCAGTTCCAGCGCCATGTTCGGGTTTGTCGTATAGAACGCGCCCGCCACCGAACCGGCAAGGCCGGCAAGGAATGCGCCGACGCCGAACACGCCCATGAAGACCAGCGGAACATTGTGGCCGAGCGCCTCCACCATGCGCGGGCGATAGATTGCCGAGCGAACGACGATGCCGATGCGGGTGCGCGTGAGCAGCAGATAGATCAGCAGGAACATCACCAGCGCCACGGCACCTATGAACAGGCGGTAGAATGGATAGCTCACCCCGCCAAGATCGAAAGCCGAAAATTGCAGTGCTGCGGGAATGCGGTATTCGACGGCGAAATTGCCGTAGAAAATCTTGATGACTTCAGCAATGACCACCGAGAGGCCGAACGTGACCAGCAATTCATGCGCATGGCCGAAAGCGTGGACACGGCGCAAAATGAAGCGTTCAACCAGAACGCCGACAATGCCGACAATGCCGACGATCACGGGCGCAATCAGGATTGCAAGCCAGAAGCCGGTAAGCGGCTGAAGCGTGTAAGCGAAATAGGCTCCCATCATATAGAAGGAAGCATGTGCGAAGTTGAGAACCCCCATCATGCCGAAAATGAGGGTGAGACCCGCCGAAACCATGAACAGCAGCAATCCGTAGATCGCGCCGTTCAATACGGCAAAGAGAATCTGATCCATGGTCTGGTCCGTGATTGGAAGTTCAGCTCGAACAGGGGAGCGGTCCACAAAAGGGGACCGCTCCGCTGCCGGGAGGATGGGCTGTCAGATCAGCCCGGACGCTTCATGGAGCAGGATTCCTGCACCGGATCGATGGACTCATCGCCGGTGAAAGTCTTGAACGGAAGGAACCCGTATTCCGTACCGTCAGCCTTGATCCTGGCCTTTTTGGAGACTTCCTGAACAACCATCGGGAACTTTGCCTGATGGTCGTCGGAACGCATGCTGTAATCGCCCATGGGGGTCTTTACGCTTGCGTTTTCGATCGCGAGGGCAATATCCGTGGTGTTGATCTTGCCCTCGCCGGGCTTGACGTTCTTCAGCGCCTCACCAAAAAGCTGGAGACCGAAAACCGCTGCCGGTTCCGCATAGGACGGATAGTGGCCCGTCACCTTCTTATAGTCCTCGGCAAAAGCCATGCTGGCTTCGCCATTGGCCTCCGGGTTGAACGGCGTGGAAACGATATGCCCTTCGGCAATCGCGCCCGCATTGCCGATATTGCCCGGCTGATCGAGGAAGGAAGTGGCGAACTTGGCCTTGAGGCCCGCGCCGCTGGCAGCCTTCATGAGAAGGAGAAGATCGTTCGACCAGTTGCCGGTGAAGACCGTATCCACATTGGCGGCCTGAATCTTGGCGACATAGGGCGAGAAGTCCTGGATTTTGTTGACTTCATGCAAGGTCTTGTCGACGACTTCGTAACCGATCTCCTTGGCATTGGCGACAACCGTGTTCTCCACGTCCACGCCCCAGGAATAGTTCTAGTTGATGGAATAGGCGCGCTCGCCCAGAATGCCCTTGTCCTTCATGCCCTGCGCGACGGTCTTGAAGCGGATCGCGGCATTGGGGCTGAAGCGGAAATGGTAGAAGTGGCACTTGGAGCCGGTCAGTTCCAGGGCTTCCGCGCCAAGGTTGAGATAAAGGACTTCCTTGCCCTTGTTGCGCAGGTTGTATTTGCGCACATCCTCGGTGATCTGGCCTGCAACGGCAGAAGACGAACCCTGCACGATGATCTGCGCGCCATCGGCAATCGCCGCCTTCACGCGATCGGCAGCGCCCACCGGGCCACCCTGATTGTCATATTCGAGAATCTGGATTTTCTCGCCGTTGAAACCGCCGGCTTCATTGATCTTGCCAAGCTGGTAAAGCACCGCCGCACGATAGAGAAGGCCGGTCGAGGCCTGCGGGCCTGAAAGCGTTTCAACAAGTGCGATCTTCAGCGGTTCGGCTGAGGCACCAGCCGCTCCGGCCAGCGACAGGGCTGCACAGGCAACACCGGCCTGCAGGAAAACTTTTAAGGACATTTTTCCTCCACTCGATTTTGAAGGCTTCCCGTGCCTTCCAGTGGAAAGGATTTCTACTCCATACTGGTAAGACCAGTCAATAGAGAAATATGACCAGTCCTGATATCTTGATGTATCATTGATATTAAATGCTAATATTCGATATTTGTCTCCTGTGTTACCCACAGATCAATCACGATATTTTGACATTAACGGTGGAGTCTGGTTGACTTGTTTGACCAGTTAAACCATCTTCAAGCGAAGGATCGGTTTCCAGTGGAATTGAAGTCGAGGAGGAATGACATGAAGGAAATAGCCACCCGCGCGGCGGGGCGCGCGACCGGCCATTTGCCTGAAGAAATTGCTCGACAGATTGAAAAACGCATTCTCGACGGCGAGTTTTCCGTCGGCTCCAAATTGCCGAGCGAGCGGGAGCTTTCCGTGGAATACGGTGTCAGCCGCCCGGTGGTGCGCGAGGCGCTTTCCCAGCTCAAGCTGGACGGCCTTGTGGAAGCGCGCGCGGGCAGCGGCGTTTTCGTGATCGACGAAAGCAACCAGAAAGCCTTCCGAATTCAGCCGCTTGTCGTGGAAGAAGCGCAATCGCTCGAACAGCTCATGGAACTGCTGGTGGCCATTGAGGTTGCCGCCACGCGCATTGCTGCCGTCAACCGTACGCCTGAAGACCTGAAGCAGATCAAACGCGCGCTGATCGGGCTGGAATATGCCATCATCAGCGACAAGCTGGGCGACGAGGAGGATTATGCCTTCCACGATGCCATCGTGATCGCCACGCATAATCCGCACTTCATCGCCTTGTGCAAACATCTCGAATATGGCGCGCGCCATGTGATCCGGCAGGCGCGCACCAATACGCGGTCCAACCTGAAAGACATGCTGGACGCCGTTCAGGACGAGCACAAGGCGATCTATGAAGCGATAGAACTGGGCGACCCGGAACAGGCTGGAATTGCAGCCGAGCGCCATTTGCGCAATGCCACGCAGCGCATGAAAGTCTATCTTTCAGCCGATAACCGGACCAACTGATAGCAAAACCCGTCAGGCCGGTTGATCCGCGCTTCTTCCCCGCGATTACCAGCGCAGGCAGAAGCGCCCGCCAAGCGCACCCAGCACGCCTGTTCCCACAATGCCCAGCGTGTACCACAGCGCAATGAATGGCAGGCCGGATTCCGGGCAATGGAAGGCATAGACCAGAACGCCGATGCCGCCCGACACCAGCCCTGCCGCGAAACCGGCAAGCGTTGGGCGCGCGGGCGCAAGCTTGCGGATCGCCAGCAGAAGCGAAGCAAGTGTCGGCAGCGAGATAAGCCCGATCAGCCAGGGGCAGACGAGCGCCGTATATCCCCATACCAGCACCGGCCTCACCTCAGGCGAGGCTTCCTCCCATTGATAGATAGCCGCCGCACCAAGGCAGGAAAAAATGAGCAGCAGCGCAGGCCAGGGCAGGTTTTGCCGCAAAGGCCGCGACAGCGCGAACAAGGCAGGAAGCAGGACGGCAAGCAACAGCGCGGCATAGCAAAGCTTGCTCCAGAAGGCGGGGGTCGCCATTGCGGCGGCAAGATCGTGGCGGGCGCCCAGAAAAGCCAGCATGATGACCACGCCCGCAACCATGCCCAAAAGCGCATGTCCCAATAGCAGCCTCTGCATGGCATGGCGCGACACCGGCTTCAGCTCGCCCGTCAGGCGGTTGATCAGGTCATCGGTTATCTTTATTGCCTCCAAACCGCTGCGCCAGCGTGGCAAGGCCCCGATGGATCGCCACCCCCCTGCGCTCTGGCTCATGTCGTCCGCCCGCGCGGCATCGTCAATCGATTGTCCCTCGATCTTCACCTGCCGGATCAGACCGCCGGTCCGTTCCGAAACGCCGCCCAGCACACGATCCACATCCATGCGCGCTTCCACATTCGCCGCCTCGCCTGGAATGGCAATATCCTCGTCCAGCACATCGGTGTCGTGGCGGCCCTGACGGCGCAGGTGATCAACCAGCTTGTGCCGCGCAATGGCATTGACCCATGGCAGAAATGTCATTTCACGATCATAGGTCATGCGGCGCGTATGGATCGCCAGCAGCGTTTCCTGCACCAGATCTTCGGCTTCCGAAACTCTGCCGCCGAAAAGCCGCCGAACGAAATAGGCTTTCAGGAGACGCGAAAGCTCTTCAAGCAGCGTCCGGTAAGCCGCACTATTTCCATCCAGCGCCAACAACATCAGGGCCTTCAACCTCTCTTCATTAGAACGGGCCAGTCTCGTTTCTCCTGTCGTCTTATTCGCGATAGGGACGAAAAAGGTTACATCCGCATCCCGAGCGATCACATCGGCGTGAACGATGTAACCTTTTTCCCCTATCCAGCGAAACCCTTCCTGTCACGCGCCGATGGCGCCCAAGTTCAACAGGAGTTTCGTTATGACCATCAAGCACAACATCATCGCCTTTTCCGCCCTCGCCCTGATTGCAGGTTTCTCGCTTACGCCAGCCGCTTTCGCCGAAGATGCGATGAAAACCGACCATATGAAGTCGGACGCGATGAAGAGCGATAATATGTCAAAGGATGCCATGGGCAAGGAAGATGCCATGAAGGGCGATGCCATGCACAAGGATTCCAAGAAAATGAAGAAGCACGACGCCATGAAAGGCGATGCGATGAAAGGCGACGCCATGAAAGGTGACGCAATGAAGAGCGGTCAGTAAAAATCCCTGTTGCCCGCCGGTCCCCTCTCCCCGGCGGGCATCCTTCCCGGAGAAGTACGATCATGGGACAATTGATTTACCGCCAGCGGCTGTTGACGCGCCTTACCCATTGGATATGGGCGGCGAGCATTTTCTTTCTGCTCCTCTCCGGCTTGCAGATATTCAACGCGCATCCCACACTCTATCTTGGCAATGAATCCGGCTTTGAATATGAAAATGCCGTGCTGTCGATCTATGCCGTGCCCGGCGACAACGGCCCGCAAGGCCGTCTCGACATTCTGGGCAAGACTTTCGACACAACGGGGGTTCTGGGCGTTTCAGGTACGATGGAGACCCCGCGCCGCCAGGCTTTCCCCCCGGCGCTGACCATTCCTTCCTACCGCGATCTTGCAACGGGCCGTGTCGTTCATTTCTTTTTTGCCTGGGTGCTGGTCGCAACCCTCCTGCTCTGGTTTACAAGCAGCCTTTTCAATGGCCATCTGAAAGATATTTCACCTTCCTTTACCGATATTCGCAGCCTGCCGCGCGATTTCGTGGAACATCTCAAATTCCGCTTTCAGCATGGGAAATCCTATAATCCCTTGCAGAAGCTCAGCTATTTTCTCGTCCTGTTCGGCCTGTTTCCGCTGATCGTCGCCACCGGCCTTGCCATGTCGCCGGGCGCCGATTCCATCCTGCCGCTCAGCGAATGGCTGGGTGGCCGCCAGACTGCTCGCACCTTGCATTTTGTCGCCATGCTGCTGCTCGTCGCCTTCTTCATCGTCCATATTGCGATGGTGCTTGCGGCAGGCCCTTTCAACGAGTTGCGCTCGATGATTTCCGGCTGGTACCGCATCGACCGGACGGACGAAAAGACGGAGAAACAATCATGACAGGTCCGCGTCTTTCCAGACGGCGTTTTCTCACCTTCACCGGCATGGCCGGTTCGGCTGTCCTGCTTAGCGGCTGCGATGCGTTTGATTATCTGGGCAGCGACGACAATGCCGTCCGTCAGGTTCTCGAAAAGGCCAATGATCTTTCCTACACCGTGCAGCACAAGCTGGAAGGTCCGGGTGCGCTGGCGCGGGAATATGGCGAAAGCGAAATTCGGCAGGGACAAAAGCCGAATGGCGAAACCAACCCCTCCACGGAAGAATATGACCGCCTTCGCGAAAACGCATTCGCCGATTATCGCCTGGAGGTACACGGTTTGGTGGAAAAGCCGCTAAGCTTTTCTCTCAATGAGTTGCACAACATGCCCGCACGCACCCAGATCACCCGCCACGACTGCGTGGAAGGCTGGAGCACGATTGCCAAATGGACCGGCGTTCCGCTCGGTCATATCCTTGCGCTGGCAAAGCCCAAAGCAGGCGCACATTATGTGGTGTTCCATTGTTTCGACGAAGTGGACACGCCGCAAGGCCCGGACCTGTTCTATGGCAGCATCGACCTCATCGATGCGCAGCACCCGCAGACCATCCTTGCCTATGGCCTGAACGGCAGCGCACTTCCGGTCGCCAATGGCGCGCCGCTTCGTGTGCGCGTGGAACGGCAGCTGGGCTACAAGATGAGCAAATATGTCAAATCCATCGAGCTGGTTTCCAGTTTCGCCGCCATTCAGGGCGGCCGGGGCGGCTATTGGGAAGACCAGGGATATGACTGGTACGGCGGAATATAAGTACCGGATCGGGCGGCTGTCTTTTAAGGCCGCCGCCCATTTTCACATCATGGCAAACGGCGGCGAAGATCGCTCACCGGACGCTCGATGAGATGGGGCGCAAGGCTTGCCTTGAGAAAGGCCGGAAGGCCCGCCGCAATGCGGGCAAAGGTTTGCGCATCCATCATGTTCGATGCCGCTTCGATTTTCAAGGTAAGGCCAGCGCCATCGACATCGGCACGATAGGTCAGGTTGAAGCCGTCGCCGGGGCCATTGGCCAGAACCTCACGCGCAACCCGGCAACCTGCAAATTGCGGCGTGCTGAATGGCAGCACATTAATCAGCGGCGAGAAGAAAAAGCGGCTTCCACTGACGAGGCCGCGGTCGGCGGAAATCTGTTCGATGCGATAGCGCCCGTGCAGCCGGTGCTTTTTCAGCATGTCCATATTGCGCCGTAACGCAGAGAACAATGTTTCGTCGGAATCGAATTCAAGATGGAACGGCAGGATATTGACCAGAAGCCCCGGCATATGTGCGCCCACGCTGCCCCAGCGGCTCATGAAAGGCAGCCACAGCGTCAGCCCCTCGTCCTCTCCCTGCATCGGAAGCATCCGCGAGAGATAGAGCCCCGATAAAAGCACCAGAAGATCGGGCCAGCCGATATCCGTGGCTTTTGCCATCGCGCGAAGGCCTATGGAAATATCGTCGCGAAAGGCGACGTCATGATGATAGCCCGCCTCGCCATAATCTTCCGCGCCCCGATCGAGGATGGGAAGGCGCACAGGCCCGTCCAGATAATCCTGCCAGAATTTGCGGTCGGCCTCCCAGCGGGGGCTTGCCCGATAAGCGTCCTCCTCATGAATGAAGCTTGCAAAAGGATGGAAGGGGTGGCCACTTTCGCCCTGGCCGCAAAAATGGCTGTAAAGCTGGCCGCAACGCTGTTCGATCAGCGCCAGCCCGTAACCGTCGATAATGATGTGATGGGCGCGGATATACCAGATATATTGGCGCGCGCCGATGCGATAAAGCGCATGGGCGGACATCCTGTCCCGGCGCAGATCAAGCGGTGCGGACAGATCGGTTTCCATACGCCGCCCAGCCTCTGCCCGCGGATCGGGAAAGGCGCTGAGATCAACAAAATCCACGTCCGGCATATGCGCCGGGTCGCATAATTGCACCGGACGCCCCTGCTCCTTTTCATCGGAAAAGCGGATGGAAAGAACCTCCGCCTCACGGACGGTCTGCGAAATGGCGCGCAGCAATTTTTCCACATCCACATCGCCTTCGATTTCCACGCAATGCGCGACCGTGGAGACCGGCTGGTCGGGGTGGAAGGAAAACTCTTCCCAGAAATCGAGCTGGGGCAATGTCAGCGGCATCCAGCCATCTGTAAAATCTATCCTGGCCATCTCATTCCTCTCGGCTCGGCAAGCTTCGTTCAGCGTCGGCCAATCACCCGGTTGACAAATTGGGACCAATTAAATCAAGTATAAAACGTGACTGGTTCTTTCAAGTATTAATTTCGGCAACGACGCCAAGGAGACTCCCCGTGAGAACGAGCGCCCTGAAATACCCAACTTCAGACGCAGACCATCTTATTGAAAATAATACTGATTTCTCGTTTGCATCCGGCAATCTGAAACTGGCGGCCAGCGGCATGCGTAAGGTGATCGCGACGCCTGCCATTGGCGGCAGCAACCCCGACAGCACCTTCCAGCGGGCAATTGCGCAGGCTTTCGAGCGCGCCGCACGCGCTGGGCAGCGCAATCCGATCGTGGTGGGTGCAATCCCGTTCGACCCCGGCGAACCCTCCTGTCTCTATGTGCCCGAGGAGATGGACTGGCAGGAGCGGGAGCCAGCCAGCGGGGCGAGCGCCGCCGCCATGCCGCAACTGGCGGGGCAGAGAAGCGTACCGGACGAAGCGGGTTTCAAGCACGCGGTAGAACATGCCATCATCAATTTTCGCCTTAGCGACGTGCGCAAGGCGGTGCTTTCGGTGATGCGCGAACTCACTTTCGCGGACGATATCGATGTCGACGCCATGCTGGCCAATCTGCGCGCGCAAAACCATGACGGCTATCAGTTTCGCGTGCCTTTGCCCGGTGGCGGCGCATTGGTCGGTGTCAGCCCGGAACTCCTGATCCACAAGGACAAGGGAAAGATCGTATCCAACCCTCTGGCCGGATCGGCGAAGCGCATGGCCGACCCGGAGGCGGACAGGAAAAATGCCGATCGCCTGGCCAAATCCGAAAAGGACCATTACGAACATCGCCTGGTGATCGAGGATATCAGAGCACGGCTTCAGCCCATCTGCACGGAACTGGACATACCGGAACGGCCGTCGCTCATCCACACGGCAGCACTCTGGCATCTTTCGACCCGCATCGAGGGCCGGCTGCATGATCCCGATATGACAGCCTTGCAGCTTGCCTGCCTCATCCACCCGACGCCTGCCGTCTGCGGTTTCCCGACCGAGCGCGCGCGCCGCCTGATCCGCTTTGTAGAACCTTTCGAGCGTGGATTGTTTACCGGCATGGTCGGCTGGAGCGACGCGGAAGGCAATGGCGAATGGGTCGTCACCATCCGTTGCGGCACGGTGAAGGGCAATCTTGTGCGCCTCTTTGCCGGGGCGGGGATCGTGGAAGCCTCCAGCCCGGATTCCGAATGGGCCGAAGTACAGACCAAGCTTGGCACCATGCTGCGTGCCTGCGGCCTTTCGGCCTGAAACAGAGCCTCTCCATGTCTTTGTTTCTACGCATTATCCGACGCAGAGCCGCTTCGCATTGCGGGCTCGAAAACTGCACTCGTTTTTATTTCAAGCAGAACAAGTCATGACCATCGAATTTACCCATTGGCCACCGGCACGCGAACGCCTCTATCGCGAAAAGGGCTACTGGATCGACAAACCCCTCACCCGCGCACTGGAAGAACAGGCCGCCATGCGGCCCGATGCGCCCGCTATCCTCTGCGGCGAGCGGCGTTTCACCTATGCCGAACTCGACCGTCTGTCTTCCAACCTGGCCTCCCGGCTTGCGGCAGCCGGCATAGGCAAAGGCGACACGGCACTGGTGCAACTGCCCAATATCGCCGAATTCTACATCGTGTTCTTCGCACTCATGAAAGCGGGCATCGCGCCCGTCAATGCGCTTTTCAGCCATCGCAAGCTGGAGCTTGGCGCCTATGCCAGCCAGATCGAACCACGGCTGCTGATCGGCTCACGCCAGCATGAACTCTTCATGGATGACGCCTTTGCCCGCGACCTTGGCAAAAATCTTTCCGCACCGCTGCTAACACTTTTTGCAGGCGAGGCCGACCATGCGTCGAGCCTCGACCACTGGATCGCCACGCCTGCGGACAAAGCCGTTCCTTTCTCGCCAACCGGCGCTGGCGAAGTCGCCTTTTTCCAGCTTTCCGGCGGCAGCACCGGCACGCCGAAACTCATCCCGCGCACGCATAATGATTATGATTACAGCGTGCGCGCCAGCGCGGAAATCTGCGCGCTGACACCGCAGACCCGTTTTCTCTGCGCCCTGCCCACCGCGCATAATTATCCAATGAGTTCGCCCGGCGCGCTCGGCGTTTTCCATGCGGGCGGCTGTGTCGTCATGGCCCCCAACCCGGAACCGCTCAACTGCTTCTCCATCATCGAACGTCATGGCGTAAACATGGTGGCACTGGTGCCTCCGGCAGTGGCGCTCTGGCTACAGGCAGCCCCCGATCATCTGGCAGCACTCAGCTCGCTGAAACTCGTGCAGGTGGGTGGCGCAAGCTTTGCGGAGGCGCTTGCCCGGCAGGTGCCACAGGTTCTGGGCTGCAAGCTGCAACAGGTCTTCGGCATGGCCGAGGGGCTGGTCAACTATACCCGCCTTGACGACCCGGACGAGATCGTCTTCACCACCCAGGGCCGTCCGATCAGCCCGGACGATGAAATCAGGATCGTCGATGAGGATGGCGAACCCGTGGCCGAAGGCCAGCCAGGAATGCTGGCCACGCGCGGGCCTTACACGTTCTGCGGCTATTATCGCAGCCCCGAACATAATGCGCAGGTCTTCGACAGTGAAGGCTTTTATTATTCGGGCGACGTGGTCCAGCGCACGCCGGAAGGCTATCTGCGCGTCGTGGGCCGCGTGAAGGACCAGATTAATCGCGGCGGCGAGAAAGTTGCCGCCGAGGAGATTGAAAACCTGATCCTCCTCCATCCCGATGTGACGCACGCCGCACTTGTCGCCATGCAGGATGAATTGCTGGGCGAGAAAAGCTGCGCTTTCATCGTCTCGCGCAATCCCGATCTCAAGCCGCCTGTTCTGCGGCGTCACCTGCTGGCGCTGGGCGTTGCCGAATACAAGCTTCCAGACCGCATCAGGCTCATTGAAACCATGCCGCTCACCGCAGTTGGCAAGATCGACAAAAAGCATCTGCGCAAGCTTTCAAGCCCATCCTCCCCCGGTTAGCTCGCGTTTTACTCCAGTCGGATTACGCTTCAAACCCACAAAGGCAAGACCATGGCCATTCCCAAAATCGCCGATTATCCAATGCCGCAAAAGGCAGGCTTTCCCGCCAACAAGACGAACTGGCAACCCGATCCCGCCCGCGCGGTGCTGCTGATCCACGACATGCAGCGCTATTTCCTGCGCTTTTACGACGCAAACGGCCCGCTGATGGGCGATCTTATCGGCAATCTCGTTCGCCTGCGCAACTGGGCGCATGAAAACGGCGTGCCGGTGGTCTATACGGCGCAGCCGCACGAGCAGCCAGCAGGCGACCGCGCCCTTCTCAACGATATGTGGGGGCCGGGCTTGCCCGCCGCCGCGCCGGAACAGCAGCTCATCGTGGACAAACTGACGCCCGGCGCCACCGATACGGTGCTGGCCAAATGGCGCTACAGCGCCTTCCAGCGGTCCGACCTTCTGCAACGCATGAAAGACTGGAACCGCGACCAATTGATTATCGGCGGCATCTACGCCCATATCGGTTGCATGGTGACGGCCATCGATGCCTTCATGAACGACATCCAGCCTTTCATGGTGGGCGATGCGGTTGCCGACTTCTCCGAGGAAGAACATCGCCTTGCGCTGAAATATGTCGCGACCCGCTGCGGCGCGGTCATCGACACGGCCAGCCTTATCAGAAAGCCCGCCACTGAAACCACCCGCGACTGGCTGCAAAAGCGGGTTCTGGAACTGATCGAGGATGAGACGGAACTCGACCCGCAGGAAAACCTCATCCTCTACGGCCTCGATTCGCTACAGGTGATGAAGCTTTCCGCCGAACTGAAAGAGCGCGGCGTGGCCGTGGGCTTTGATGATCTTGCCCGCGTGCCAACCCTTGCGGCCTGGTGGGACCTGATCGAAACAAAGCAGAAGGCAGCCGCCTGATGGTCGAGGCAAAATCCTATCCGGCAAGCTGGCGCTTTGCCGGAAAACGGGTGATCGTCACCGGCGCCGCACAAGGCATCGGCCGCCGTGTGGCAGAGCATTTTCTGGCCGAAGGCGCAACCGTCATCGGGCTGGATCGTCAGGCTGGCGAGGCGGATGCGCCCTTTCGGCTGATCCGGCTCGATATTACCGATGCGGCGGAAGTCCGCGCGGTCAGCGACGGTCTCAAGGCGGAAGGCAAACCCCTCGATATTCTGGTCAATGTCGCGGGTGTGCTGAAGCTTGGCAACAGCGACAGGCTGAGCGCGGAAGATTGGAAAACCTGCATGGATGTCAATGCCAGCGGTCCCTTCCATCTTCTCAGCCAATGGGTTCCCGTTTTCCGCGACCAGCGCCACGGCGCCATTGTCAATGTCGCCTCCAACGCCGCCCATGTGCCGCGCCTCAACATGGCGGCCTATTGCGCATCGAAAGCAGCATTGGCAAGCTTCAGCCATTGCGTGGCGCTGGAGCTTGCACCCTATGGCGTGCGCTGCAATGTCGTCTCGCCGGGATCAACCCGCACAGCCATGCTGGGCGCCATGCTGAACGATCCTTCCGGCGAAGCGCAACTGGTGCGTGGCCTGCCGGAACAGTTCAAGCTTGGCATACCGCTCGGCAAGATCGCGATCCCGGACGATATCGCCAATGTCATCCTGTTTCTGGCGTCCGATCAGGCCGGGCATGTGACGATGCAGGATATTGTCGTGGATGGCGGAGCAACCCTTGGCGCATGAGACCGCGTGGCTTGCGCCAGGCGCCCACGGCGTTTCGGTCATAACGCCGTGGGCCGATCTGGCCGCAGACTGCTGTTTCGTCATGGCCCGCTATTCGGCCAGCAAACCCTTGATAGACCCTTCTATCCCCGCTCCTGCGCGCGCCGCCCCGCGCCGAAAGGCGGAATTTGTCGCCGGGCAAGCCTGCGCGCGCGAAGCCCTGCGCCTTGCAGGCGGGCCTGCCGTAATGCCGGGGCGTGGGGATGACCATGCGCCCATCTGGCCACCGGGCATGGTCGGTTCCATCTCCCATAGCAAGGGATGCGCAATTGCCGTCGCCGCCCGCCAGAGCCGCTATCTGGGCCTCGGCATTGATATCGAACGCCTGCAAACGGAAAGTTCGGCCCGAAAAATCGCCCCGCAGATACTGGGTGAAAGCGAGCTGCGCCAATTGCCCGAAGCCGGCCGGGCCTTTCTGGTGAGCCTTGCTTTTTCTGCAAAAGAAAGCCTGTTCAAGGCGCTTTATCCGGCAGTGCAGCAATTCCAGAGTTTCCATGCCGCAGCCTTTTCCTTTGACGGCGACAGGCAGCAAGCCTGCCTTGAGCTCGCGGTGGACTGGTCGGCGCAATGGCGCCGCGGGCAGCGGTTCCCGATCCGCTTTTTCTGCCGCGACGGTTTCATTCTCACCTGCACGGCCATTGCGGCCATCAGTTGCCGTTCAGAAATGTCAGGATAAGTTGCTGGACATTGCCGCCATTGCCCATTTCGACATGATCGAAATCCCGGCCCTGTGCGCGCTGAACCTGAACCATATCCGTAATCTCCTTCGCCAGAACCTTGCGGATTTTCCGGCATTTCGGATCGTTCGGCACGGAAAGCCCCACTGTCCTGCGCACAATCTCGCGCGTCATGGCCTTGGCATGGTCGCCATGCACCAGTTCGTGACGGCGGATACCGTCATAAAAGCGGTCCCACCTCTCCTTTACCGGTGGGGCAAGCGTCTGCGACGGGTTTGGAAGCATGTAGGTGATCCTGAGTCTGGGCGTTGCGGAAACAACCGTGCACGCGCCATTGGAGCGGTCGAACTCCCGGTCCCAGGTCAGCACATAGCTTGTATGTGCGATGACACGTCTCTCGCCGATCTTCGGCCCGCGCGCACCAATGGATTCATAAAGCTCCGGCGGCGTGGTTCCCGCAATCGCATAGGGCTTCACGATCTCGACGGCTTTCCACCCGTCTTCCGCCCACCCGTTTTCCACCATGACCTGCGAAGCCGCCAGGAATCCGAGAACTGACAATACCGCCGCTTTTCTCACATTTGCCCCGATTTTTCTGGTGCTTTGGCCACAAGCTACCGCATCACTGTGCCACGCGGTAGCGCGTTTGCAGCAACAACCACCATATCGATCGGGCTTTGTCCACAGCGGGCAAAAAGTTTAGCAATTGACTCGCACCCGCTGGCATCGTTTGATCCATTTACGGGCATGGAGTTCTGGGGCGGCAAACACTCCAAAGCAGAAAATCCATTTCTACAACACTTATAATATTGGAGTTCTGTTGTGATCAAATCCACCAGACGGGGAATAATTCATCTTGCTTTCGCACTGGCTGCTTCCACGGCCATCGGCACATTTGCGACCAGCGCGGCCGAAGCAAAAGACAAGATCATGCTCATCGTCAATGGCACGCTTGGCGACAAATCCTTCTTCGACAGTGCCGCCAACGGCATGAAAATGATCAAGGACAAATATGGCGACGAGGTCGAGACCAGAATCCTCGAAATCGGCGACGATCCGACCAAGTGGGAGCCGGTGCTTCTCGATGCATCGGAGCAGGACTGGGACCTCATCATAGCCGGCACCTACCAGATGGCGGAAACCGTCGGTTCGGTCGCGCAGCAATATCCCGATAAAAAATACATCCTTTATGATGCAAGCGTGCCTTATGAAGAAGGTGGCTACGACAATGTCTATTCCATCCAGTACAAGCAGAACGAAGGGTCCTATCTTGGCGGCCTGCTGGCCGCTTCGCTGCTGAAGGAAGGCAAGCTCGGCGACGGGGCCAAGAATCTGGGCTTTCTTGGCGGCATGGACATTCCCGTCATCAACGATTTCCTCGTCGGTTAGATTGCCGGTGCGCAATCCGTCATCCCCGATGCCAAGATCGCCGTTTCCTATGCCGGGTCCTTCATGGATGCGGCAAAGGGCAAGGAACTTGGCCTCGCACAATATCGCTCCGGCGTTTCGCTGGGCTTCGTCGTCGCCTCGCAGACGGGCCTTGGCCAGCTTTCGGCGGCGAAAGAAACCGGCAAATATGTTCTGGGTGTCGATTCCGATCAGGAAGCGATCTTCAAGGACAGCGATCCGGCTATTGCCAAGCAGGTTGTCAGCTCCGTGCTGAAAAATATCGATGTCAGCCTGCTGCAAGCCTATGAACGCTACAAGGCAGGCAACCTGCCCTTCGGCAAGGCCGAGGCGCTGGGCCTCAAGGAAGGTGCTGTCGGCATTGTGCAGGACGGCAATATGGCGACCATGGCAACGCCGGACATAAAGGACGCCATCAAGAAGGCTTCCGACGAGATTTCCGAAGGCAAGATCACGGTTCCGAGCACATTCGGCATGAGCACCGAGGATCTGAACGCAATCCGCAACAAGGTTCGTCCCTGATCGTGGAAAAACAAGGTGAAACGAGTGAAGGCGGCGATGCAATCGTCGCCTTCCGCCCCATCGTCGCCTTCCGCGATGTGAGCAAGATTTACCCAAACGGCACGGTCGCGCTGCGCGACGTCTCGTTTTCGATCCGCGCAGGCTCCATCCACGCCATTTGCGGCGAGAACGAAGCTGGCAAATCCACGCTCATGAAAATCCTGTTCGGCATCGAGAATGCCACGGCAGGCGAAATCGTGGTCGATGGCAAGCACATCGCCTCCTGGTCGCCGGAAGATGCCGCCGCACAGGGCATCGGCATGGTGCACCAGCATTTCTCGCTCGTGCCGACGCTGACCGTCACCGAAAACATCATTCTTGGTCATGAGCCGGTGAAGGCGGGCCTGATCGACCGGGCGGGCGCGCGCAAGATGGTCGAAACGCTGATGCAGCAATATGACCTGCACGCCGACCCGGATGCCATTACCGGCACGCTTTCCGTCGCGGCCCAGCAGAAGGTTGAAATCCTGAAGGCGCTGGCGCGCCGCACAAGGCTTCTGATCCTCGATGAGCCGACTGCCGTTCTTTCTCCACCGGAGATCGAGGAACTGATGCGGCGACTGAAAAGCCTGCGCGACGACGGCATCACCATTCTTTTCATTTCGCACAAGCTGAACGAAGTGCGCGAACTGGCCGAAAGCGTGACCGTGCTGCGCGCCGGTGCCGTGGCTGGCACGGAAAAGCTTGCCGATGTGCCGGACGATGCCATCATGCAGATGGTGATGGGCCATGCGGTGGATATCCCGAAGCGCGCGCACCAGCGAGGACCGGGCAGGACCGTCCTTGAAATGAAGGATGTGACCACAGCGGCCCCCGACCCTGCCGACCGGATCAGGAATGTCAGCCTCACCATTGGCGCAGGCGAGATCATCGGCGTGGCGGGCGTGGACGGCAGCGGCCAGCGCGGCCTTGTTTCCGTGCTTTCCGGCCTGGCGGTTGCGGCAAGCGGCACGATCAGCCTCAATGGCGTCGATATGCTGCGCGCCTATACGGCAAGCTGGCGCAAAAAGGGCCTTGCCTATCTGCCTGCCGACCGTTTTTCGCAAGGTGGCGCGCCGGGCCTGTCGCTTGCCGAAAACGCGATAGCCGGGGCCGGGTCAGTCACCGCCGACAGGCAGATTTTCCGGGGGCCGTTTCTGCGCTGGAGCGCCATCAAGGCGCGCGTCAGCGGCATGATAAGGCAATATTCGGTGCGCGCGGGCGCCATCACCGAAAGGCTCGATTCCCTTTCCGGCGGCAATGCGCAAAAGCTGATTGCCGCGCGTGAACTTGCCACCAATCCGAAATTCCTGATCGCCGACCAGCCGACGCGCGGCATTGATGTTTCGGCAGCTGCCTTCCTGCACCGCCGCATCGACGAAGTGGCGCAGGGCGGTTGCGCCGTGCTGCTCGTGAGCGCCGATCTCGATGAATTGCTGCGCCTGAGCGACCGCATTGTCGTTCTGTTCAACGGGCGCATCGCCACCATTCTCGACAATGGGCCAGAGATCACGCCGGCTGTCCTTGGACCTTACATGCTCGGAACGCGAGCATGATCCCAAAAAGTGTAACGTGGTTTTTGGATGAGATCATGCTCAAGCAGAGAGTTGTTGCCTGATGCGCAGATTTATCGCCTATCTCATTCCCTTCTTCCTCACCGTGCTGGTGATTGGCGTCATCATGGCCGTGCTGCTGGTGCCGCTGGCGCTGATGCAGGACAACCCGGCTGCAATCCTGAAAACCTTCTTCCTCGGCCCGTTCGGCAGCATTCGCCATATGGGCAATGTGGTGGAAGCGGCAACACCGATCATGCTGACCGGGCTTGCCATCACTATTCTTTTCCGCTCCGGCCTGTTCAATCTGGGTGCGGAAAGCGGCTTCTTCCTCGGCGCGCTCGGCGCGGTGGCGGGCGCGGTGCTGCTCCCCTCGCTCGGCTGGTTTTCGCTGCCGGTCGCCATCCTTTGCGGCGCGGTGGCGGGCAGTTTCGCCTGCACCATTCCGGCAGCACTGCGGCTGCGTTTCGGCGCATCGGAAATGGTGACATCGCTCGTCTTGAACTATGCCTTCCTGTTTTTGGGCCTCTTCGTCCTCAATTATGTCATTCGCGATCCCAATGCGGGCGGGATGATGTCGCTTCGGATACCGGCGGACGCCAAGCTCGACCGGCTTCTGGCGGGAACCCGCCTCAACAGCGGCTCGATCATCGCGGTTCTTGCCTGTATCGCGGGCGGTATCTGGCTTTACTGGACGCGCTCCGGCCTCAATATCCGTATTGCAGGCTCAAGCCCCGGATTTGCCAATCATCTTGGCCTGCCGCTGAAAGGGATCATCATGCGCGCGCAGATCGTCGGCGGGCTGGTGGCGGGCATGGCGGGCGCGCTGGAAGTGCTGGGCCTTCATGCCCGCTTTGCCTGGCTCGACCTGCCGGGCTATGGCTGGACCGGCCTCGTCGTCGCCATTCTGGCGCGCGAAAACCCGTTCCTGCTCATTCCCTCCGCCCTCTTCCTCGGTTTCGTGCAGGTGGGCGGCGATCTTCTGGCGCGCAACATGAACATCCCGACCGAAGTGGTGGGCCTCGTAACCGCCGCCATCATGGTGGGCGCGACGGCAAGCGTCATTCACAATCATCCAACCGTATTGCGGCTGATCAGAAGCTTGCGCAATCGCGATGGAGAACAAGCGGGAGTGCAGGCATGACAACCGTTCTTGCGCAAATTCTCGATCCGCATTTCATCGGCACCATCCTGCGCGTGGCAACGCCTTTGTTGCTGGCCGCACTTGGCGTGATGATTTCCGACCGGGCGGGCGTGCTCAATATCGGCATGGAAGGCATGATGCTGGTTGCCGCCCTCATCGCCGTTCTGGCCAGTGCCGCAACGGGAAGCCCGGCCGTCGGCCTTCTGGCCGCACTCGTGGTCGGTGCGCTTCTCGGCTGGCTGATGTCGCTTTCGGTCAACCGGCTTGGCACCGATCTCATCATGACCGGCATTGCGCTTAACATTGCGGCAGCGGCGGCAACCACGCTCGGGCTTTATCTTGCAACGGGCGACAAGGGCATGTCGGGTGCGCTCAAAAGCGGCGCGCTGCCAAGCCTTGCCGTGCCTTTCATCGGCAATATCCATGTGCTGACCTTTGCCGCCCTTCTGGCGGTTCCGGCGGTCAGCCTTTTGATGATGCGCACCCGCTTCGGCCTGCATCTGCGCGCCACCGGCGTCGATCCGAAATCGGCGCGCGCGGCAGGCATCCAGACGGGCCGGGTGCAGATGATGGCGCTTATTCTCTCCGGCCTCTTTGGCGGCGCGGCAGGCGCCTATCTGTCGCTTGGCTATGTCACATGGTTTGCGCAGAACATGACCGCCGGGCGCGGTTTCATCGCCATTGCAGCGGAAGTCATGGGACAGGGCACCGCATGGGGAACGCTTGTGGCAAGCCTGGTTCTGGCCGCCGCGGAATCGATCGCCATTACGCTGCAAAGCCTTGGCCTGCCCTTCGAGCTGATGCAGATGATCCCTTATCTTGTCCCGGTCATCGTGCTGACGGTCCATGCCGCGCGGCGCCAGCGGCGCGCACGGCGGCAGATCACGCCCGAGACACAAGAGACATAGGCGCCGTCATGACAGCGCCCCCTTGTTGAGCAAACATGCAGTATCATGCGCAATCCCCTCCCAACGAACTCATCAGGAAACCACCATGGCCCGTAAAATCATTATCGATACCGATCCCGGTCAGGACGATGCCGTCGCCATTTTGCTGGCGCTTGCAAGCCCTGAACTCGACATTCTCGGCATTACCGCCGTTGCAGGAAATGGCCCGCTGGCGCGCACAGAAGTCAATGCCCGCACGGTCTGCGAAGTGGCGAAAAAGCCGGACACAAAAGTATTTGCAGGCTCCATCCGCCCATTGGTGCGCCCGCTTGTCACCGCTGAAAACGTTCATGGCAAGACCGGCCTCGATGGCTATGACCTGCCCGCCCCCACCATGCCGCTTCAAGCCCAGCATGGCGTTGATTTCATCATTGAAACACTGATGAAGGAAGAACCGGGCACCGTCACACTCTGCCCGATCGGGCCGCTGACCAACATCGCTTCCGCGCTGATCCGCGAGTCGAAGATTGCCGGGCGCGTCAAGGAAATCGTGCTGATGGGCGGCGGCTATTTCGAGGGCGGCAACATCACGCCATCGGCGGAATTCAACATCTATGTCGATCCGCATGCCGCATCGGTTGTCTTCAGCTCCGGCATCAAGATCACCATGTTGCCGCTCGATGTCACGCACAAGGTTCTCACCACTGAAAAGCGCATCGCCGCCATTCGCAACATAGGCAGCCATGTCGGCGAAGTGGTCGCGGCCTGGCTTGAGTTTTTCGAGCGTTATGATGAAGCCAAATACGGCACCGATGGTGCCCCACTGCATGACCCGAACGTCATCGCCTATCTCATCAAGCCGGAGCTTTATTCAGGCCGTGCATGCAATGTGGAAATCGAGATCAATTCGGAACTGACCATCGGCGAAACAGTCGTTGACTGGTGGGAGGTGACAGACCGTCCGAAGAATGCCTTCTTCATCAAGGATGTGGATGCCGATGGCTTCTTCAGCCTGCTGACGGAGCGTCTGGCGACGCTTTGACCGGTATTGGCTGGTTCACAGAAACGCCGCGCAGGCCAAACCTTGCGCGGCTTTTCTTTTGAAACAAGCTGGAAGCTCAAGCGCGCCCGATGAGTTCCTCAACCTCACGCGCGGTTGGCGCGGCAGCGCCTGCGCCAACCCGCGTAACCGCAATCGCGCCCGCCGCCGAACCATACCGCACGCAATCATGCAAGGGCCGCGCCTGCGAGAAAGCAACGGCAAAGCCGCCGTTGAAACTGTCACCGGCTGCAACCGTATCCACCACCTTTACCTTGAACGGCGTGAAGTGTTTCACCTCATCCGCCGTTACCAGCAGCGCGCCACGGCTTCCAAGCTTGAGGATGACGATCTTCGGGCCGCGCTCCAGAAGCTTGCGCCCCGCCGCTTCCGCCGAAGCGAGGTCGGTCGGCTCAATGCCGGTGATTTCAGCGGCTTCCGTCTCGTTGGGCGAAATGATGTCGCTCAGGGCGATAAGATCGGCCATCTGGCTTGCATCCCCCACCGGGGCCGGGTCGAGCAGGACGGTTCCACCCGCTGCCCGCACGGCTTTCGCAACGGCCAGATTGGCTTCATGCGGCACTTCGCGCTGCAAAAGCGTAATCCTTGCCTTGGCAATATCAGCGCCATAAGCATCAATATCGGCTGACGACCAGCGCGCATTGGCGCCAGCACAGACCGCAATCGTGTTCTGCCCGGTTTCCTCCACCTGGATGATCGCCATGCCTGTATCGACGTCATCGATCACGCGCACGCTGCCGGTATCCAGCCCAAACTCGCGCATCTGCTTTAAGGCCAGTTCGCCAAAGGCATCATGGCCGACCGCGCCGACAAATCGGATTGCCCCGCCAAGTTTTGCCACCGCAACCGCCTGATTGGCTCCTTTGCCACCCAGCCCGATGCCATAGCCGGATGCGTTTACCGTCTGCTCCGGCCGCGGCAGGGCAGCCATTCGGGCGCTTACATCCACATTCACACTGCCGAAAACGAAAATCTTCAACGGGGCTTCTCCATGGCTCATGGCATCTGCTTGAAATCAATATTGCCGCACCATAGCCGCGAACGGGAAAAACTTCCACGCCAGCCCGTTTTCATACACAACCCATGAAAAGCCGCTGAGGAAGCCTTGCCATAAAAGTCCTGCCCTCATCCTTGCACGGCTTCGTGACTTGGCCTTGTTTTCGCCAGGCGTTATCTTTTATCGTTCGACATAAACGCATATTGCACCCCGAAGCCAGTGTGTGAATCTCAAATTCGCATCACTTGGGAGCCTCGAAAATGCCCTCGTGGTCTGACCACTAGGCGCTTTCATCAATTTTCGGATCACAAACATGATTAACGACCTGACCGATGAGATATTCTGGGTGTTCACCATCGGGTGTTGCATCCTGTTTTTCTTGCGCCTGCTCTCCCCTCCCGGAGCAGAGAAATTTAAGTTGAAGGCCGGCGACATTCCAGAGCCTCGCCGCCGTTTTCGCCGCCGCACTTTCAAGAGCCGGTTGCATGCACGCCGCAGGCTCGAAATGAAATAAAGATTTTGCGCAAGCGATTTGCCGACGCATGGCCCGGTTTGCGGGCTGATATTCTTTTCTCAATCGTCATGGATGCTTCTTTGCAGCGATAAGTGGAATTTCCACGCAGGCGCGCGCCACTTCAAAGGCTTTCCGGCCATTTATTATGGTTTTCATTTCGTTGATTAAGGTAAACGTCATGAAACCTATCTCTCTCTCTTATGTTTCGCTGCTCGGACTTCTCCTTTTCATGTTCTAGCAGCGCGCCGGCTGTTTCCGGTTGCACATCGCGCTCATCATCAGCGGTTTGATTGAGAAAGCACCGCTTGCGGCCTTTTCCGACAGAATGCGCAGATAGCCGCCCGCTGAGCGAATATGGTCGTATCGCTGGAGAATATAGGCAATTGTGATCGCAGCGTTATGAATTCCCAGCGTCTTTGTTGCCATATCGTAGAGTTTGTTATCGATGCCAAGGAAAATACGTACTTTCCCTGCCGTTTCGATCAGATCCTGCCAGATGCGAATGGAACCCGATGCATAGGTTTCTATTTCCGGGCAGGCTCGCAGAACCATATCGAGAGAAATGGACGGTTCTTTCTGCACCTGGCTGTTCTCAAACACGCGCTGGTCTTCGTGCGAAAGAGCGGTTTCATCAAAATGGGAATCTGGTTTCGATTCATTTAGCTGCCGCTCATTTTGAGATTCATTGCCGCTCAAATTTTCAGCTTTTTTGTTTGTCTTCAACAGCTTATCGACATTCTCGCGGATTTCGCGCATCTGTTCGACCAGCATTGCCAGTTCCTGCACGTCCGCGCGGCGCGGAATGGCTTCGACAATATCGCGAAAACGCTGGTTGAGATGCGCCCAAGGCCCTTCCAGTCCTTCGATGAGAGCGAACTCGATCAGCTTGGCAATATCCCGGCGCAACAAGGTCAGTTGTTCACGCATTTCCCGAAGCTGTGCCTTTGCGGTTTTGATCTCTTCGGCGGCCGCTTCAAACTCCGGCGCACGGGCAAGCAGGGGAGCCAGGGAAAAGCCGAAAGCGATCTGCAATTCGCCACCTTTGGCACGGCGCGCATAACGCTTGCCGTTCGGGCTGTCCTGACGCGCGATCAATCCAGCTTCCACAAGGGCTGCCAGATGACGTCGCAAGGTCGCATCCGCCATGCCATGTGCGCGCAAAGCAAGCTGCTTGTTGGACGGGAACACGACAAGATTGCCCTCGCCGGTAAGCGTAACTTCCGGGTAAAAGGACAATAGCGCCGATAATACGGCCAGCGATCGATCATTGATGCCAAGGATCGTTTTCGCTTCGCATAGCCAGCGATGAAGCTGCCACTTGTCGGCAGCAGCTCCTTGCGGGATTTGCCGGGCTTTTTTTCTGCGCCGCCAATAAGGCGAACGACATCCTTCGACTGCCAAACGGCGTCGAGGCCAATTGAATCTCCATTTTCTTTCACCTTCCACAAGGCAAAAAAAATCCACCCGCCAAATTGACGTTAAATACACTTGACAGTGATTCGTGGATTTGCGATTTCTCTAGCTGCTAAACCAATGAGAAGGGCTTCCACGACGGCAACGTTTGGGGGCCTTTTTCTTTTGCGCTTTCCTTCCTCTTCCTCAATTCGTTTCGATGGCGAACCGCCAACGCGCTCTTTCTACCAGCCACTCAGAGGGTGGGGATAAGTTTTTTCCACACCCTTACACATACTCACACTCTGAAGCATTTCCGGCCTCACCTGGCGCATAGGAAATGCTTTATCTGCCTGTTTTCAGGTATGTCTTCATCGCAAAACAGGTTTTACGCCGGAGACATGCTTTAACCCTGATCGTTTTTGAATGAGGCGTAGAGCTCATCCAGATTGCGAGAAAGCCAGTCGGCAAAACAATGCCCATTGGCTGCACCAAGCGCCAACGTCGCCGTCTTTCCCGTTTGTTTGATAACGACATTCAGGCCTCTGTCGGGGGCAGTCCAGATAGACCCCGGACGAGAAGCGGATTTGGTCACAGGCCGCTTCTGCCGCCCGCCTTTCAGATAGCCATAAAGCTGTTCAAAGCGATCCGGAGATGAGGCAGACTTGAAAGAATCCGTTTCAATCAGTTCGGCTGCCGCCGCCTTCTTGCCCGGCATTTCGACAAGCTTGCGCAGTTCCAGCCAGCGATCGCGGCCAATACCCTTGGCCGGGCCGATAGCCAGCAGAATTTCCTCCGGTATGGCCTTGGGAATGGTCAGCATCTTCGACAGGTCTGGTAATCGACAGTCAGGGCGGCCTGAATGGCCTCGCGCCCGAAACCCATGGCTTCCAGGCGTGCTGCGAAGCAACACCCGCTCGATGAAGCTGAGATTTGCACGGGCCGAATTTTCCTGGCCCTGGCTTAGAATATGTTCCAGATCAGCCAGAGGCTTTATGACGGCCCGGACCTTGATGCCAAGCTCGCGCGCCACACGGGCACGGCGATGGCCGAAAACGATCATATAGCGCCCGCTGGTCTGCGGATGCGGACGCACGAGAATGGGGCTGTCCTGCCCCCTCTCCCGAATGGCTTCCAGCAGGTCTTTATATTCCTGATCGTCGGTTTCGGGCAGACGGTCGGCAACGAAGGAAGCATCCAGATCGGCCGGATCAAGCTCGACCACGGTTTCGCCATCGAGCCTTTGCGACGCCTGTTTTGCAAGTTCGTCGATTGAGGCTGAAAGCGACTTGGCGGCACCGAACCGGCGTGAAACGTTTTCAGCCGGCGCAGAAGCCTGTTCTGCCGCCGGTTCATCCCGC
The DNA here is from genome assembly GCF_000007125.1 of Brucella melitensis bv. 1 str. 16M. Classification (NCBI taxonomy): domain Bacteria; kingdom Pseudomonadati; phylum Pseudomonadota; class Alphaproteobacteria; order Hyphomicrobiales; family Brucellaceae; genus Brucella; species Brucella melitensis. Next base: position 93,287 of record NC_003318.1, read on the forward strand.
ATCACGCTATCGAATATGTTCTTCCGAGCCATTCTATCTTCCTCAAACCGGCCATAGGCCTGATTTTATTTCATATTCGCCGTTTTAGTCGGCCGTCTAACGCCCCCATGCCTCATGAATGAGGCCGCGAATTTCAGAATTGACCGCTTCCATTGCATCCATGGCGCGGTCATAGGTTCCGCGGTTCATGGAAGAGCGGTCCACTTCATAAAGCGTTTGTTTGGTTAGTCCCGCATCCGAGATTGCCGTCGATTTCAGCATTTGATGCTTCAACATATGTGAGGCAAGCATGCTCTGCATGAAGCCGACCATCTGCGCCTGCGGCACATCTGTCGGTTCATAGCGGGTGATCAGATAGCGGAACCAGTCAAGATGCACTGCGCCGCCTGCCTGCCGTACCGTTTTCAGGATATCGCCAAGCATGAGCAGGAATTGCGACATGGACATCAGGTCGAGCATCTGCGGGTGCACGGTAATTAGCACCGAGGTTGCTGCCGAAAGCGCGGTCAGCGTGAGATAGCCAAGCTGCGGCGGACAGTCGATGACGACGACATCGTAGGAATCATCCACTTCGGCAAGTGCTTTGGCGATGCGGTTCCAGAATGTCTTGCCCTCGCCGCCATTCTGCATGGCAAGTGGCGTATCATATTCATATTCCTGCAGTTCCAGCATGGCCGGGATGATATCGAGGCCAGGGAAATTCGTGCGACGAATGACCTCGCGGATTGATTTGCGCTCGCTATCATAGCGAATGGCTTCATAGAGCGACGGAAATTCATCCAGCTCCGGCTGAATGCCGTGCAGCGCCGAAAGCGATGCCTGGGGATCGAGATCGATTGCAAGAACCCGGTGCCCCGTAAGAGCCAGATGCTGGGCGAGGTGGGCCGCGGTTGTGGTTTTGCCCGACCCGCCCTTGAAATTCACGACGCCGATAACCTGAAGTTTTTCATTGCCGCGGCGGTGCGGCACGTAGCGTTTCACTTCTGCGCGGCCATTCTGGTCGAGCCAGCGGCGCAATTCCTGTATCTGCTCGACATTATAGGCGCGGCGTCCGCCCGAAAGGATGGTCGGCTCTACGCCTTTTCCTTCCAGATGCAGTTTCTTCAGATTGCTGGGGGAGACACCAAGAAAATAGGCCGCTTCCGCCATTGAAAACTGCCGCAGGTTCTTGCGCGCATCCGGCGGAAAGTTTTCATGGCGCAGCAGATTGAGCTTGCGGGATATTTCCCGCCCCTGCGTCAATATCATGTCGTCGAACGACAAAGGTGCTGCTTGGTTTGCGATATTCATTACTTGGGATCCCTAGTGACGGCACTTAAACCAATACCGCCTAAATACCGTCATTATGTCCGATTCTTTCTGGACCGCAAGAGGCACCCATCTTAACAAAGAGTTAGCGGCGCATCTCTTTCAAGAAGAAAAAGGACCGTCTCGAATCGATTTCTATCATCACCTTGTTTTTAAAGGGATTTATTAAAAATAGACGGCAGTCTAACGCTTCTGGTGTTCCAAAGTGAACCGCAAGGGCATGAATTGTCGAGTCCTTCAGGTGAATTTAGCCGTGGAGGAATTGTTCAGAAGGGCCGAATCGCGATGCGGGGTTTTCCTGTCGCATTCGCACGATGCGATATGAAACGCGATGTGAAATGGTTTTCGGCACGGCTTGCGAAAAAGAGGATGCGCGCAAGCCTCGCGATCATGATCAGCTCCCTGCGGGCCTGTTTGCGTCATCTCGTGGGGCAGGGGGCTTGTCTGGTGAATACCGGCGCGATTGTTCCGTCAGGAAATTTTGCAGAAAACAGTATCTGTGGAGTGGATTTCTTAACCGGATTGCGCTATGCTGATTTTATTCAGAAACGCTTTGTCTTCCTGACATGGATGGCGCTTCAGGTTCCCCGCAAAAGATAAAAACGAGCGTCGCCCTGACGAAACAAAACTGCTGTTTTGGTTTCGTTGGGTCTCTTATCTTATATATTTTCAAAGATTTGCCATTTTGCGTCGGCGGCATGGCGAGGCTGGTTTTCGGGCGGATAAAGGCGAACCGTCTGGTTTGGCCAGATAGCAATTTCCTCCAGATCGTTGGCCTTTCGCGCAGATAGTTGATCTTTCGCCCAGATAATTGATTTCTCGCAAAGAGTTATCTTCCACACCCGCTACCTCCTTTCCTATGACGGATGAAAGGAACGAGGCAATGTCGCAGACAATCGTGGAAAAATATGGCGAGGCGCGGCTACTCCGGTATACGAGCTACCCGACGGCTCCCAATTTCAAGGCCGAGATTGTGCCCGGTGCCTATGGGCGCTGGCTGAATTCGATCCCGGACGATCAGGACACCTCGCTTTATCTTCATATTCCGTTTTGCCGGTCTATGTGCTGGTATTGCGGGTGCCACACCACGATTACGGAGAAAGACCAGCCGATCCTCGATTATCTCGATGTTCTGCACAAGGAAATCGAGATGATAGCCAGGCAACGCGGCCGCAGTTTCAATCTCGGTGAAATTCATTTTGGCGGCGGAACGCCGACCATCATTCAGCCCGATGAATTAGTCGCACTCATGGCGGCCCTTCGAGACCGGCTCGGCTTTGCCGGGGAATTGAATGCAGCGGTGGAGATCGATCCGCGCCGGATGACGCCTGAAATGGCCGCAGCCCTGGCATATTCCGGCATAACGCGGGCAAGTCTTGGTGTGCAGAGCTTCGACCCCAAGGTGCAAAAGGCAATCAACCGCATTCAAACGGCCAAGACCACGCTTGAAACCGTCTCAAGCCTGCGGAAGAACAATATTCAGGCGATAAACTTCGACCTTATCTATGGGTTGCCACATCAGACGGTGGCATCCTGCATCGAGACAGTCGATATAGCGGTTGAGATGCGGCCAAACCGGTTTGCGGTATTTGGCTATGCGCATGTGCCGGGTTTCAAAAAGCACCAGAGACTGATCGATGAGAAGGCGCTTCCCGATGTGCAGGCGCGGCACGCCCAGGCAGCGGCAATTGCCGAGCGTCTGGTTGAGGCCGGTTACGAACAGATCGGTCTGGATCATTTCGCGCTGCCGGATGATGATCTCTCTATCGCCCAGCGCGAGGGGCGGCTGCATCGCAATTTCCAGGGCTATACCACCGATGCCTGCAAGACGCTGATCGGGATCGGCGCTTCTGCAATTGGCAGGTTCGGCAATGGCTATCATCAGAATATCGTTCCTCCGGGGCTTTATGCGAGCTGTGTTGCATCGGGTGAACTGCCCACCGCCAAGATTTATGAACTGACGGCGGAGGACCGGGTGAGGGCCGATGTGATTGAACAGCTCATGTGCAATTTCTCGGTCAATGTAGCCGCAGTCTGCGCTGCACACGGCTTCGACCCGGAAGTGCTGATGAAGCAAAACGACACGCTGGATGAACTGGAGAAAGACGGCCTCGTGCAGCGGGAAGGGTTTATGGTTCGCGTGGATGGCAGGCATCGCTTCATCGTGCGCGCCGTTGCATCGGCTTTCGATGCCTATCTGGCCAGCTCGAAAACAAACTTCAGCAAGACTGCCTGACGCCCGCATGTTTTTGGATGCCAAGGGCAGAAACCGGCTGAGAGCCTGATCCAGTCTCAATGGATCGCGCATATTCTTGTTGCGCTGGAGCGTGGGCTTTTTCGTCTGGCCCGACCAGCGCACACAACCAGCGCATCGGCGGAACAGCACTGGACAGACGAGGCATCCCCGAAGCTCTGCTCCCCAAGCTTCTGCCCATTGTCGCAATCGACAGGATATGCCCCATTTTATTCTTCGCAATATCCCGGATTGCGTTGGGTCAACGACCATCAGTTTAAAATGGTTATAATATATGAAGTTTCCCAGGTCAGTCAGGCAAGCTTCATGCCCATATCCCTCACATCCGGTCGTATGGCGATGGTACTCACCGGATTAACGATCCTCGGTATCATTCCGGCGACATATGCCTTTTTTGCAGGTCCAAATGCCTTGGGCATTGTCGGCCTGTCTGCGGTTTTCCTGGCGGGCGGCATACCGGCTGCCTGGCGTGCTTTAAAAACCCTTTGGGAAGAGTACGTGCTGGATATCGATCTTCTTATGGTGATTGCCGCCGCAACTGCGGCAGCCGTTGGAGCACCGTTTGAGGGCGCGGTTCTTCTGACGCTTTTCAGCATTTCCACCACATTGGAGCATCGCGCCATGGCGCGGGCACGCAATGCCGTGGAAGCCCTGATGACGCTGCGGCCGGACACGGCGCTGCGGGAGAGGGCGGACGGCATTGTTGAGGAAGTAAAGGCAGCCGAGCTTTGCCCCGGCGACATTGTGGTGCTGAGGCCGGGGGCGCGGGTTCCGGCAGACAGCATCGTGTTTGACGGCGAAGGCTCCATGGACGAGGCGACGATCACCGGCGAATCGATGCCGGTGCATAAAAGTCCGGGAAGCAAGGTCTTTGAGGCGACCGTCAACCAGAATTCCGTCTTGCGCATAAAGGTCGAGCATCGCGTGGCCGAAAGCACGGTTGCAAGAATGATTGCGCTCGTCACAGAAGCGCAAGCAGCGCGTGCGCCGTCTGAAAGATTCAGCGATTGGTTCGGCCAGCGTTATACGATCGGCGTTCTTGCCGGGGCCGTTCTGGCTTTCGTTTCTTTTTACTGGCTTGGCTGGCCTGCGCGCGATGCGTTCTATCGGGCTGCGACCTTGCTGGTTGCTGCAAGCCCATGTGCCATTGTCATCTCGGTGCCCTCCGCCATTCTGTCGGCACTTGCGGTTTGCGCGCGCGGCGGCGTTCTGTTCAAGGGCGGCAAGGCGCTGGAAATGCTCGCGGAGATCGATATTTTTGCATTCGACAAGACGGGAACGCTAACGACCGGCAAGGCGGAAGTCACCGGGCTTGAAACTCTAATACCGGAAAGCGAGTTTCTTTCCTTGCTGGCGGGGCTGGAAGCGCATTCGGAACATCCGATTGCCGAAGCCATCCGCAATTATGCAACGCTCCATGACATTCAATGTCCCGATGTTGGCCGTGTGACGGCAATTCCCAGCGAAGGTGTGGTCGGCCACACCTCAACGGGGGCAGAAGTGTGGGCTGGCAATAGCCGGATGGTATCCCGCAAGAAGGCAAATGTGGATATCGCCGCTCTGGAGGCGTTGGGACGCCATGCGGAAACAGTGATTTATCTTGGCCGCGGTCATGAAATTCTGGGTGCGGTAACGGTGGCGGATCAGCCACGCATCAGTTCTGTTGCAGGGCTTGATGCCCTGCGCCGGGATGGGCTGAAAAAACTCGTGATGCTTACAGGCGACCGTCGTGCCGTTGCCTTGCGCATTGGCGCGAAACTCGGGTTTTCGCCTGAGGATATCCATGCCGACCTGCTTCCCGAAGATAAGGTCCGGCTTGTAGGGGCGCTTGCGGAAGGGGGGAGGGTCGCCTTCGTGGGTGACGGCGTGAATGATGCCGCAGCCTTTGCCCGCTCCGATGTTGGCATTGCCATGGGTGTCGCGGGGAGCGAGGTGGCGCTTCAGGCAGCCGATGTCGCCCTTCTTTCGGACAATATGGAGCGGCTCGCGGCTGCACGTCGTGTGGCGCGGCGCACACGCCGGATCATTCGCCAGAATCTCGCTTTTGCGATTGGAGCAATGGTATTGCTGGCCTTTTCCAGCCTGTTTCTTTCGCTGCCCATGCCGCTGGCAGTGCTTGGCCACGAAGGGGGCACCGTGCTTGTCGTCCTGAACGGGCTGCGTCTGCTTGCCGATCCGATCAGGGGGAACAGGGAGAAATAGCGGCTATTATTGTTACCATATGGGGGCGCTACAAACCCAAATATGCTTTTTGCACCCTCTCATCGTGAATAAGATCCTGCGCCTTGCCTTCCAGCGTGAAGGTGCCGGTTTCCATCACATATCCACGGTCTGCGCCGTCCAGAGCAAGATGAATATCCTGCTCGACCAGAAGCACGGTTACCTGCTCTGACTTGCGAATGTCATGCAGGATCGTCATCAACTGGTCGACAACCACGGGCGCAAGGCCGAGGCTCATTTCATCAACCAGCAGTAAAACGGGATTGGCCATCAGCGCCCGAGCCATGGCGCACATCTGCTGCTCTCCGCCTGACATGGAGCCAGCCAACTGCTTGCGCCTTTCGGCGAGGCGGGGAAATAGAACATAGACCTTTTCCAGATCAGCCTTGGTCCGGGCCTTGTCCTTGCTGCGATAAGCGCCCATCAACAAGTTTTCTTCCACCGACATACGGTCGAAGAGTTGCCGCCCTTCGGGGATATGTACCAATCCGCGTCGAAATACATAATCCGATGTCGATCTGGAAACGTCTTCGCCACAAAACTCGATTTGGCCCTCGGAATGGATCAGATGAGAAAGCGCGCGCAGAAACGTTGTCTTGCCAGCGCCGTTGCTGCCAACCAGTGCTACGATTTCCGCTTCCTTGACATGAAGATTAAGATCACGAATGACCGGCAGCTCACCATAGCCAGCCGATAGGTTGCGTACATCGAGAATGATGTTGCTGCCGTGGGGGCTCATGCTCTCTTCTTTCCCAGATAGGCTTTGATCACGACCGGGTTGGACAGGACCGCATCGGTACTGCCTTCCGCTATTTTTTCGCCGTGGTGCAGCACCATTAACCGGTCGGACAGGCTCTTGATCGCTTTCATGACATGTTCGATCACGAGAATGGTCACGCCTGAATCGCGTACCTTGCGGATGACTTCGATGACTTCCTCAAGCTCGACCAGATTAAGCCCCGCCATGACTTCATCACACAGCAGAAGTTCGAGCTGCATGGCGAGCGCCTTGGCCAGTTCCAGCCGCTTGCGATCCGAGCCTCCCAATTCTTCGGCGCGCGTGTCGATGGCATTGCCGAGCCCCACGAAGTCCAGATTGGCGCGCGCCTGCTCACGCGCGGCGGTGAGGCCATGATGGGCTTCCTTGCGTCCGAACATGGCGCCGACAGCGACATTATCCAGTACGGACAGGCCCGGAAAAGGCTTCATGATCTGAAAGGTGCGGCCAATTCCCATATGAGCGCGCCTGTACATCGGCACGGTGTCGATGCGCGCCCTTGAAATAGACCTCGCCCGATGACGGATAGATCGAACCGCTGATGAGCCCCACCACTGTTGTCTTGCCAGCGCCATTCGGCCCGATGAAGCCCAATATTTCTCCCTTGTTCAACGTGAAAGAGACATTGTTGACTGCTGTCAGCCCCCCAAAGCGTTTGGTAAGGTTCCTGACTTCCAGCAGGGCGGTCATAGTTTATTCGCCTTCATGTTGTTGATGAAATAGCGCCAGCCCTGCCGCGGCAGATTGCGCATCAGATCGGCAAGGCCGCGTGGCATCAAAACCACCGCGACAACGATGACTATGCCAAAGAACATGCCTGCCACGTCGGTATAGGCAGTGGAGAGCCAGTTGGACACCCATTGCAGGAAAAGCGCACCGAAGACCGGCCCGAAAATTGTGCCTGCGCCACCGAACACCGCCATGATAATCATCTGTACGTTGAGCTGCACCTGATATGCTGCTTCCGGGTCCAGAAAGGTGATCTTGTACGCCTGGAGCGCACCCGCCATGGCGCAGAAAGCACCACTCAGCATCAAAGCCAATATTTTGTACAATGTGGTGTTGATGCCCATTGCAGCGGCACCTTCCTCATTTTCACGAATGGCGATCAGCCCGAATCCGAAGCGCGAGCGTGTCAGCAGCGCCACTACACAGGTGGCGATGATGAGGAGGATCAGCGCCGATTCATAGAAGAAAGTGTCGTTGTTGAGGAGGGGAAGGACGAGGCCGATATTCTCCCCGGCTACGGGGACATTGGCCGTGATGGCCGCCATGACCTGCGGAAGCGCCAGCGTGGCGATGGCGAAATAGTGGCCCTTGAGACGCAGGATCGGCAAACCGATGAGCATTGCAAAGACAACGGCTGCGACGATGCCGATGGCGGCCCCTGCGAAGAACGGCAGGTTGAACTGCACCATGGCGATGCCGGCGCCGTAGGCACCCAGACCATAGAAGACCGAATTGCCGAAGGAGGCGTAGCCGGTGAAACCACCGATGATGTTCCAGGCCTGGGCCAGTGTTGCGATTATGAGCGCATCGAACATCAACTGCATCATGACCGGGGAGGCGAACAGCGGCGCGCCTAGCGCCAGAACAGCAGCAATGATGGCGAGAAGGGCTGGAAGATACTTCATGCCGTTTTCCCCAAAAGCCCACCGGGCCGAATGATCAGTACGAGAACGAGAATACTGAAGCTGACCACGTTGCGGTAAGTGTCGCCGAGATAGAGCACGGTAAGGGATTCGATGACACCGAGGATCAGCCCACCCAGGATGACGCCGAGCGGATTGTCGAGGCCGCCAATGATGGTGATTGCGAAGCTTTTGGCCGTCAGCGGCACACCGATATAGGGATTGAGCTGGTTGACGGTTGCGTAAAGCCCGCCCGCAACACCAGCGATTGCCACACCGATGCCAAAGGTGACGGCATAAAGATGGCGCGGTTCAACACCGTAAAGCCGTGCTGCGGTGAGGTTTTGCGCCGTGGCGCGAATGGCGCGGCCGAGTTTCGTCGTCATCATGAAAAAGAACATGAAGCCGGAAACCACGAAGGCTGCGATGAAGGCGAGCAGGTTCATCAGCGGGATGGTGATGCCGTAGACGTTGAAATTCACCGCCGAATAGGAGGGAATAATAGCGCGAAAATCGGCCGAGAAGACGTGTTGCGCCACGTCTGTAAAGATAATTTCAATGCCGAATGTGATGAGCAGCGCATTAAACATCGGCCCGCGTGCGACAAGATTGAGGACGCAGCGTTGCAGGGCGTAACCGAAACAGAACATCACGGCTGCTGCTGCAAATACGCCGATGAATGGATCGATGCCAAAATTGGCAAATACCAGCCAGGTAACGTAACCACCCAGCATAATCATCGTGCCGTGGGCGAGGTTGACGATGTTCAGCACGCCCCAGACCAGAGCGAGGCCCTGCGCCATGATGGCATAGAGCCCGCCCAGAAGAATGCCATTGATGACGATCTGTAAGAAAAGATTCATTCCAACCCCGCAATACAGCGACCGATGCAGACAGTTGTATCAGCTTTGCCGGCGAAATATGCGAGTATCCCGCCGGAAAAACTGCCCGGAGTTTGCGCGATGAGAGCGCGTTTCGACCTGACTGGATCAGGTCGGCGCTCCAACCCCTTTATTTCAAGCATAATCTTGATCGCCCTCGTTCCATCCCGATCGGATTACGCTCTAACGCGCATTCCAGGCAGGCATGGGGTATTGAGGCGGATTGACTTGCCCGGCGGGACCACGGATCTCCACCAACTTGCCGTCCTGCACCTGAACCACGATCTGCGGCAGGTTGATCTGGCCTTGTTTATCAAACGCGATCGGGCCGTAAAGGCTGTCGAACTTGATGCTGGCCAGCGCATCCCGGACCTTCTGCGGGTCGAGCGAATTGGCCTTTTCAATTGCTTCCGCGAAAGCTTCCACATCGGAAGCGCCCGAGGCGGCATGATAATCCGGCTCATAGTTGAAACGGGCCTTGTATTCGGTCTCGAATTTGGCCGCATCGCCGAACCAGCGGTCTTTAAGGTCGGCGCTGGGAAGCCAGGCGGTCATGCCGAAGGCATAGTTTGCATCCTTGCCGAGCGCCTTGCGGAAATCTTCGGTTGGCACCCCTACGGTGAAGGAATACAGCTTTGGATCGAAGGCCAGGCTCTTCGACTGGCGAACGAAATTGAGCACTTCGGTTTCATGACCGGCGACGAGAACCGCATCGACGTTCTTGCTTTTGATCTGTGAGATCAATGACGTGAAGTCCGTGGAATTGGTCGCGAATTTCTCATCGGCCGCGATGGTGAAGCCCGCATCTTTCAGCAGTTTTCGGGTGCCGTCAGCGACGGAAACGTCAAAGGAATCGTCCGCATAAACGAGTGCGACATTCGTCACCTTCGGGTCCAGCCCCTTCAGCATTTCCACCGTCGAGCCGAAATAGTTGGAGGCCGGCGCCAGTGTGCCAAAGATATATTTGAAATTGCGGCTATATATTTCGTCGGAAGCGCCCCCGCCTTGCACCATTGGAATCCGGTATTTTTCAGAAATAACGGAATCTGCGAGCGCAAAATTACTGGCGAAAGGCCCGAGCAGAAAATTGACTTTATCGGTGGTCACAAGTTGCGTGTATTGGCGCACGCTCAGATTGACGTTCGATTGGTTGTCGTAGATTTTCAGCGCCAGCTTGTAGGGTTTGCCATCAACCTTCACGCCGCCCGCAGCGTTGATCTTGTCGATGGTAATATTATAAGCGTCCTGATAATAACGCCCGGTATTGGCTACAGGGCCGGACAATTGCACCGAAGCGCCCAATGTAATGACGTCTTCAGCCTTTGCTGATATCGTCATCAACGACAGCCCGGCGACGCCACAAGCCAAAACCCTGGTCCAGGCTGGCAAACGAGTTCCTATCATAACAACCTCCCGAATTTTCCAATCCATACTAGCAATGAAATATTGTGCGTTGAAAGAAAAATCGGCCTGCCAATAGCGGAAAAAACAGGTCTGCATCGTGATGGATGTCGTGCGCCGGGAATGAAGCGCTCTGGTTTCAAAGCTCCGTTTTAACCGGAACCGCTCCGGCAAGGATCGCCTTTTCCTAGCGCACGCATCTTTTTGGGTGAAAATCCATAGAGCTTGCGGAACGCACTCGTGAAGGTGGATGTGTTGTTATAGCCTGCAAGATGTGCCGCCTGGGATATGGGAATACTGTCTCTTGAGAGCGCCACACATGCCGCTTCCAGCCTCTGCTGCTTGATGAAATTATAAAGGGTGGTGCCGTAATGTTTCTTGAAGCGGCGCTGAACCGTCGATGCGCTGATCGCCACCTTCTGTGCGATCAGGTCGATGGTCAGGTCGCGGTCGAGATTGGCCATGATAAATTCGCGGATGCGCTCGCAATCTTGCCGGTTCGCCGATGACAGGACCGGCGGTTGTTTTTCCTTTTCCGCCATCATGGCCAGGCAAGCCTGCCACATAATATCGAGCCCCTGCGCGCGTAGATTGAGCGTCGCCAGCGGGCCTGCCGCCACGGATGGCGGGTTCATGATCTTTTCGGCAAGTTGCAGAATATGCTGTCCGGGGGCGAAAGAATAGGATGCGAGATGTTGTGTGAGGAATGAGCGCAGCGTGGTTTCCTGTGCTTCATCCTGCAAATCCAGCTGGTTGCGCAACCAGGAATGCGGGGCGGAGATCATCACCTTGCGCAATGGCACATCGCTTTGGCTGAAAAAGCGCAATTTGCTGTAGCGGGCAATGTTGAGCATGAAAACCAAAGGCTTGCGCGCTTCACCACTGCCCACATCCAGATGGAAAGAGACGCCGTCGATCTCGAAATGCTGCATCCCCTGAAAGAATATCATCAGCATCAGCTTCGGAAAGATTTCCTGTTCGCTGAAATCGGTGGTGCAATTGGGGCATTATTGAGCGAACCAACAAAAAATTCATGCGACGTGTACTGCATAAGGCGACCTTACCGAGCCATCCGGTCCGCCGTGCCGTTTTCGCATAAAAGTTTGGCAATTTTACCAAACTCTTTCGCCTTGACAGCGCCAACGGGCCAACATAATATATGAATGTATTAGTCATCTTTATATCCCTCCCGGATCGGTCGCAAGCCCGTGGTGCTTGAACGGGGATAATCCGGGTCGGAACTTTCTGGAGGGGCCGGATTGACCTATCGAAAACCGCTTTGTTGAGCCAGCGCCACGCGCATCTGAAGTGCTCTCATAACCATTTCCCCGCCTCTGCATTGCAGCATTTAAAGCAAAGCGGTTCGCTTTGCTTTATGGAACCATTTGGAATCAAATCATGAAGTTCACGAGAATGCTGGTGCTCGCCAGCACATCTCTGCTTGCCACCGTCGCCACATCGCAGGCTCAGGAAGTAAAGCGTGATACGAAAAAGCAGGGTGAAGTTGTCCTTAAACCCATTACGATCATAAGCCACGGCAAGGACAATATCGAAGCGACCGGCGGCACTGTCCTTACTTATAAAGATATTGAAAAGCTGCAACCTGCCAACGTTTCCGAGTTGTTTTCGCGCCAGTCCTCCATCGCTGTTTCCGGCGGTGGCGGCCCGTCGAAGCGTATTCACGTTCTTGGCATGGAGCAATCCAATCTGGCGGTCAGTGTGGATGGCGTGCCGCAAACGGCGACAAGCTGGCACCATACGGGTTCCAACGTAATCGATCCTGCGTTTCTCAAGCGCGTGGAAGTGGAGGCCGGAGCGGCCGCCGCAGATTCCGGCTTTGGCGCGGCCGCTGGTGCGATCCGCTACGAGACCGTTAATGCGCTCGATCTGCTGGAGCCGGGCAAAACCTTCGGTGCGCGCATCATAGGTTCCTACGGTACAAATGGCAGGGGTTTTTCCGGCAGTACCGCCGCCTATGGCCTCAAGGATGGCTTCGACTGGCTGCTGATGCTGCATGGCACGTCGGGCCACAATTATAAAAACGGCGATGGAACCGAAATACTCGGCACCGAGCCTGCCGCGCGCAATATTCTGGGCAAGGCCGGTTATGAATTCGACGGCAACCGCATCGATATTGGCTATGAACGCAGCCGCGACAAGGCCGACCGTCTTATCAAGATGAATATGGGGCTGCCCGGCGACACCGAATATCCGCTTGAGGTTGCGCGTGATTCCGTGAACATAAAATATACCCGTACCGATGCTACGGACATGTGGGATCCGGAGGTGCAGTTCTATTACAATCGCAACGATTATTGGCGCAACGATTATCAGAACAGGACAAACGGCAACATGATCCTCAAGGAGGATCTGTATGGCGGCAAGTTGCAGAATACTTTCACGATCGACTACGGCAAGATTACCGCCGGTATCGATTTTGGCAAGCACGACTACAATACGGACAATTACGGTCATAATGACCGCCGCTACCGCAAGTTCAACACCCAGCAGGTCGGTGCATTCACGCAAGGCCGGTTTGAATTCGATAACGGCTTCAGCCTTTCGACAGGTGCCCGCTATGACTATAGCCGGTTTGCGGACTGGAACGATGAGGTGTTTTCAGATAGCGGCGCCAGCGTGAACGGCACGCTATCATACAAGTTCAACGAGCATATCGAGGTTTTTGCCGGTGCTTCACGGACCTGGCTTGGCTACGTCCTCGGTGATTACGGCTATGTCCACGCCCGCAATAATGCTTTCTATACCGACCCGACCTTCAGCCCCGGAAGGGCGCGCAATTATAAAGCGGGTGTGAATTTCGGCGGTGCAGACTGGAGTGCCGGCATTACGCTTTTCGACACGCGCATCGCCGGTCTGCCGAATTATGACAGCCAGAAGCTTGGCAACGATCCGGAAGAATATCGTTCGCGAGGCTTTACCCTCAATGCGCGCTATATCTGGAACTACACGACCATTGGCGCAACCTTTACCAAGGCCAAGGTTACGGCGGGCGACGACCCAGTCTTGCCGAACAGCGGCAGCTTCATGCCGATCGGTGATATGGCGACGCTTTTCATCGACCAGGAAATCCCCGACTACAATATGAAAGTGGGTGCTACGCTGGCCTGGGCGGGTAGAATTTCAGACGAGGCTGCTACTGCTGCCAACTTCTACGATCAGCCTGCCTATACGGTTGTCAACGCCTATGCGGAATGGAATCCGCCAGCGGTTAAGAATATGACGTTGCGCGTGGGTGTCGAGAACCTGTTCAACGAAAACTATTACGAGAGAACCAGCTTCGCGCCGAGTCAGAACCGTGGTGGCATCGATGCGGTTTGGGCGCCGGGCCGGACCTTCACTTTCCAGACGGCCTTCAAGTTCTGACGGTGACGGCCCTGAGGTAAAACCCGTATCCCGGTTTTTTCTAAAGCATGTCTCCCAAAAGTGCGGGAGGCATACACGAAAACAAAAGCTTAAAGCGTGTCGCATTTTATCATGCGGCACGCTTTATCATGTTGAGGAAAAGCTTTGACCTTGTGACATAAGCCAGTCCAGGTTTTATCCGCAGCCTACACAAACGAAAATTGTTGACAGACCTATTTATTTACTAAACCTTAGAAAATAAATAGGGGAAGCCGCATGAGTATACACCTTGGCATGGTGTTGAAAATCCTGCGTGACGAGGGGCCGCAATCGCGGGCCGAGCTGGCGAGGCGTTGCGGATTGTCGGCCACGACCCTCACGCATCTCACGGCGCAACTGCTCAAAGATGGTTGCATTGCCGAAACCGACGCTCCAGTTCTGCCTTCGGGATCACCGATGCCGGGCAGGCCTCCAGTCAGTGTGCGTCTGGTTCCCTCGGCTCATTATGTGGCTGGCGTGCATATTGGCGCCGAAGCTGTGCAGGTGGCGATTTGCGATCTGACGGCGCAACTGGTCACCAGCGCTGCTTTCGATCATGCCGCAAACGATAATCCGCTGAAACTGACGCATCAGACAGCCGATGTTCTGCGCAATCTCGTGCAGGCCAAAGGCATTTCATTGGGTAGCCTCGTCGGTATCGGCATGGGGGTGCCAGGACCGGTCGATCAGGTGCGCCGCCGCAATTTGCTGTCAATCAATACCGGCTGGCGCGATGTCGCTTTTGCCGATGCAATGGAAGCGGAACTGAATATTCCAACTGTGGTTGAGCATAATGTTACAGCCATGGCGCTTGCCGAGGCCCATTACGGCATAGGGCAGGGCTGCCCGGCTGTTCTTTATGTCTATCTTGGTACGGGGCTGGGAGCGGGGCTGGTGGTGGACGGCATGCCGTTTCGCCCCGGCGGTCATGGTGCGGTGGAGCTAGGACATATCCAGATCGATCCGCAAGGTGCGCTTTGCGCCTGCGGCAATCGCGGCTGTCTGGAGACCTTTGTGTCGGAACGCGTGTTGCGCGAGCGTGGCGCTGGCAGCGCAGAGCCGCTTCTTGCGGCGCTCGCCCGTAACCCGGCATTGCATGATGAAGTGGCAGGCCACTTTACAACTGCGCTCGCCAATGCGGTCAATTTGCTGACACCGGATTTGATCGTGCTCGGGGGGCATTTTGCGGAAGCGCCAGAAGCTTTCTACGCGCGTTTGCGGTGCGATCTGCCGCCACGGGTGCTGCCGCATATGCGCGATGTCTTGCGGATAGAGCGCGGCGGTTTCGGGAACAATGCTGACGCAGTGGGCGCGGCTGCCGTCGCACTGGACCACCTGTTTTATTCGGGAGTATCCCGATGAATGCACGCCTGACGGGCCTGGGCCTCAATCTTCTTTCCTTTGCCGTGGGGATCGGTGGCTGGTATCTCCTCACGGCCACGGGGGCGGTGGTGCTGCCCGGCCCGGTGGATGTGCTTGAACGGGCCGTGACACTGCTGCTGAACGGCCAGCTCGTGGGGGATATATTCGCCAGTTTGCGTCGGGTTCTCTCCGGTTTCGTGCTTGGCGTGGCGCTCGCAATACCGGTAGGCTTTCTGATGGGATGGTATCGCATTGCGCGCAGCCTGATCGAACCCTGGGTTCAGTTCTTCCGCATGATTCCACCGCTGGCGGTGATTCCGCTGGCCATTGTGACGCTGGGTATCGATGAATCGCCGAAGATTTTCGTTATCTTTCTTGCATCGTTTCTGTCTTCTGTCGTGGCAACCTATCAGGGCGTGATCAGTGTGGACCGCACGCTCATCAACGCCGCCCGGGTACTGGGTGCGAAGGACGCGACAATCTTTGCCCGCGTGATCGTCCCCGCCTCCGTTCCCTTCATTTTGGTGGGGGTGCGCATCGGTCTTGGGTCTGCCTGGGCAACCGTGGTTGCGGCCGAACTGATCGCCGCCCAGTCGGGACTTGGATATCGCATGCAGCAGGCGCAACTCTACTACGATCTTCCGACCATTTTCGTGAGCCTTGTCACAATTGGCATCCTCGGGCTGTTCATGGACCGGCTGCTTCAGGCGGCTGACCGCCGCCTGACACAATGGTAGGAGCGGGCATGAAACCCAAAATATCCTTTAATAATGTGGTGATGCGCTATGGCGGTTTTCTTGCTCTGGATCGGCTGAACCTTGATATTGCCGACGGTGAATTTGTGACGGTGGTCGGGCCTTCCGGTTGCGGAAAATCGACGGCAATGAATATTGCAGACGGGCTTTTGCAGCCATCAGGCGGTGGGATACTTGTGGGCGACAAGCCGGTCACGGGCCCCGGGCCGGAGCGCGGCGTCATCTTTCAGCAATATGCACTGTTTCCCTGGCTTACCGTGCGTCAGAACGTTGAATTCGGCCTTACAGATTTCGCCGATGCTTTACCAAAAGCCTTGTCAGGCGGCATGAAGCAACGTTGCGCCATCGCGCGCGCCTATGCGGCAGCACCTGAAATCCTGTTGATGGACGAACCGTTTGGTGCGCTTGACGCACTGACGCGTGTGCATATGCAGGACCAGTTGCTGGACGCCTGGAGCCGCGAGCGGCGCACGGTGATGTTCATCACGCATGATGTGGATGAGGCGGTTTATCTCGCAAATCGCGTTATCGTCATGGCCGCCCGCCCCGGACGGCTGGATCAGATCATCCCGGTCGATCTGCCATATCCGCGCACCGAGGCCATTCGTCTTTCCCCGGAATTTGCAGCCATCCGCAACCGCGTCTGGCATGCTGTCTACCATCAGCAGCCCCAAACAGACCAGCAATCTTCACACGGTCAATAATGAGGAGATGACCAGATGAAAAGACGCACTTTTCTTGCAATGAGCCTGGCATTAACATTCCTGCCCTCCGTCGCCCTTGCCGACAATATTCCGGTGCGCGTTGGTTATATCGCGGATTATTGGGGCACCAGTATCACCGCGATTGCAAGCGAGAAGGGGCTTTGGGAGAAGCACGGTCTTGATGCGGACACGCGGGTATTCACCAACGGCCCCATTCAGGTGCAGGCACTTGGTGCGGGCAGCCTTGATTTCGGCTATATCGGACCGGGTGCGCTATGGTTGCCGGCAAGCGGCAAGGCCAAGATCGTGGCCATCAATTCGGTGGGTTTTTCAGACCGGGTGATCGCGCAGGAGGGCTTCAAGTCGATGGCCGACCTGAAGGGCAAGAAGATCGGTGTTCCCGAAGGCACCTCTGGCGATATGCTGCTCCGGCTCGCTCTCGGTAAGGCGGGCATGAAGCTGGATGATGTTCAGGTCATCAAGATGGACCCGTCTACGGTCGTATCGGCCTTTGCCTCCAAACAAATCGACGCCGCAGGCATCTGGTATCCATTGATCGGCACGATCAAGGAGCATGTTCCCGGTATGGTGGAACTGGCTGCCAATAGCGACTTCTTTCCGGATAAAACCTTTCCGAGTGCATTCATCGCGCGCAACGAGATCGTGGCCGAGAACCCGGAGGCGGTGAAGCGGATGATCGCGGTCATCGAGGAAGCCGAGGACTTCCGCACCGCCAACCCGGAACAGTCCGTCGATATTACGGCAAAATTTCTCAAGGTCGATAAGGCCAATCTGGAAACGGAAGCCAAAAACGGAAAGTCGCTGACGAGTGAGGAACTGGTGAAGCTCACCCGTGATGGATCGGTCAATGGATGGCTGTCGGGCATGGCCGATATGTTCGTAACCTTCGGCAAGCTGAAAAGCCCGCTCGACCCGAAAGACTATTATCTGGCCGATTATTTCACGGCAAAATAACAATCCGCCGCCTGCGCGAAACGCACCATGCGCAGGCAGCGGAATCAGGAGCGGCTCCTCGTTCAAACCTGGCTCGGAGCCGCTCAGACCCAAGCCCGCGGGGTTGTCTCCTGCGCTTTCTTCTGCCCACAGGAAATCCACGATGAACGTCCTCTATATCGACATTGACAGCCTGCGCCGCGATCATCTGGGCTGCTACGGATATCACCGCAACACGTCACCGACTATCGACGCTATCGCGCGGGAAGGCGTGCGGTTTGAGAATATCTATGTTTCGGATGTTCCCTGCCATCCGTCGCGCACGGCGCTGTGGTCGGGCAGGCACGGTTTTCGCACCGGAGTGGTTGGCCATGGAGGCACGGCCTGCGAGCCTTTTCGGGAGGGGGCAAGTCGCGCCTGGGCAGGCACCTTCTATGAAGAAGGCTGGATGAAAGCTCTTCGCGATCTGGACTATTACACCACCACCATATCCAGCTTCGGCGAGCGGCATGGCTGCTGGCATTGGTATACCGGTTTCAACGAGGTCATGAATTGCGGCAAGGGCGGGATGGAAAATGCTGATGAAATCGTGCCGATGGCCATAGACTGGATTGCGCGCAACAAGTCGCGCAAATGGTTCCTGCATGTCAATCTGTGGGATCCGCATACCCCTTATCGTGTGCCCGAGGAATGGGGCGATCCTTTCGCCGGTGAGCCGCTGCCCGCATGGATGACAGAGGAGGTTCTGGCGAGAAGCATCGCTGGTTACGGTCCGCACAGCCCACAGGAACCGACCGGCTTTTCCGCGGACAACCCACATGCGCATTACACCAGAATGCCAGCCCCGATAGATTCGATGGAGAAAGTTGCGGCCTGGTTCAACGGTTATGATGCCGGTGTTCGCTACGCAGACGAGCACATCGGCCATCTGATCGCGGCGCTGAAGGAGCATGGTCTTTACGACAATACGATCATTGTGATTGGAGCCGATCATGGCGAAAATCTGGGTGAGCTGAATGTCTGGGGAGATCATCAGACGGCGGATGAATTCACCTGCAATGTGCCGCTTATCATTCGCTGGCCGGGCCAGGCTCCGGGCGTAAATCATGGGCTGCACTACCATTTCGACTGGCCTGCAACATTGATTGACGGGCTTGGCGGAAAAGTACCGTCGGTTTGGGATGGAAAGTCATTCGCACCGGCAATGCGCCGGAACAAGAATGGCGGGCGCGATTTCCTCGTGCTTAGTCAGGGTGCCTGGGCCGTGCAGCGCGGTGTGCGGTTCCGTCATCAGAATGAAGATTGGCTGATGCTTCGCACATGGCATGACGGGCTGAAGGATTTCGGGCCTGTCACCCTGTTCAATCTCACATCCGATCCGCATGAGCAGACGGATCTATCCCAAAGCCGCCCCGACATTGTCGCACATGCCAGCCGTATGCTCGATGAATGGTATGGCACAATGGCCCAATGCAGCGATCAGGATGTCGATCCGCTCATGACGGTTCTGCGCGAGGGCGGCCCTTATCATACGCTGGGTGAGCTTCCGGCCTATCTAGAACGGCTCCGCGCCACGGGACGGGGAGACCATGCCGACGCTCTTGCCGCGCGTCATCCGCAGCGTGAGAAGGAAAAGGCAACTTTGCGATAAAGCATCTCTCGCGAAAGTGGGAAGCATTCTTATGATGGATTGGCCATCATGCGGGCCGATGGCTCGCACTGCGGCTGGCTGTCACGCGCCCGCAGCGCGCCCATTCTTCAGGGACAAGGGCGACCCCACGCCTTGAAGCGTCATGGAAATATCATGAAAATGCGACCGTCCTGTTACAAAACCCGCTTAAAAGCCCGCAATAATCGAGCGAAGCGCGTGAATGTAACGACGATGTTGATCACACGATTGATGTTACTTATGACGGAGTTTATTCGTGCGGATCGTACAGATTACAGATACCCACCTTAGCCTCATCAAGCCGCACTTCAACCGCAATTGGGAACCGCTCGTTGCCTGGATTGACGAACAAAAGCCTGATCTCATCGTCCACACCGGCGACCTGACGGTTGACTGCGCGGACGTGGAGGCCGACTTTCTGTTTTGTCAGGCCTGCCTGGATGATCTTCCGGCGCGTGTTCTCAGCCTTCCGGGCAACCATGATATCGGTCATCTTCCCGGAAGCCGCCAGCCGGTCAATCCGCAGCGCCTCACGCGCTGGCGCGGGCATATCGGCCCGGACCGCTGGGCTGAAGACTTCGGCAACTGGCGCATCATCGGCCTCAACAGTCTCGTCATCGGTTCCGGTGAAGCTGAAGAAGCCGAACAGTTTCAATGGCTGGAAGACGAATTGAAAAACAGCGATGGCAAGCCCGTCGCCGTCTTCGCGCACAAGCCGCTTTTCGTGGACGATCCGGATGAAGGCGATAGCGGTTATTGGGGGCTTCGCCCAGCCCCGCGCCAACGCCTTTATGATCTTTTCGCGCGGTATAATGTGCAGCTCCATGCCAGCGGTCACCTGCACCGCGCATGGTCGGGCGATGCTTTCGGCACGAACTATATCTGGGCGCCCGCAGCCGCCTTCATCGTCGGGCCAATGGAACGCGACCTGCCGGGCGAGCGCATTCTCGGCGCTGTCATTCACGATCTCGATGACGTCGCTACAAGCCGCATTATCCGCATCGATGAACTGACGCCCTATGTCATCGATGATGTGGTGCATGAAGTCTATCCGCTCCATACCGGCGACGGTGCGAAAGTCACTGAGGAGGCAAGCCAGTGAGCACACTCGTCCTTCGCGACATTGGCAAATCCTACGGGGGAAATCGCGTTCTCGATGGCATTTCGATCGAAGCCGCAGAAGGCGAATTCATCGCCCTCGTCGGCCCGTCCGGCTGCGGCAAGAGCACATTGCTGCGTATTCTTGCCGGGCTCGATCATGCGGACGAAGGAAGCGTGGAGCTTGCCGGGTGCAACATAACCGGCGCCCACCCCGCCGACCGGAACATTGCTATGGTGTTCCAGTCCTATGCACTCTATCCCCATCTGACAGCGGCGCAGAACATCGCCGTGCCGCTGGCGATGCGCGATCTGACCGTAATGGAACGCCTGCCGGTGATCGGCGCCTTCCTGCCCGGCCAGCGCGACAAGCGCGCCGCCATCCAGAAGCAGGTCAGGGCAACCGCGGCCAGCCTCAAGATCGACCACCTGCTCGACCGCAAGCCGGGCCAGATGTCCGGTGGCCAGCGCCAGCGTGTGGCATTGGCCCGCGCACTTGTCCGCCAGCCCGGCGCATTTCTGATGGACGAACCGCTGTCCAATCTCGATGCCAATCTGCGCGTTCACACGCGCGCAGAAATCGTCGAACTGCATCGCCGCGCCGGTGTGCCCACCATCTATGTGACCCACGATCAGGCTGAAGCACTCAGCATGGCCGACCGCGTTGCGGTGATGATGGGCGGCAAACTGCTCCAGATCGACACGCCTGGCGCGATCTATAACGAGCCGCGCCATATCGAGGTCGCGCAATTCATCGGCACGCCGCGCATCAATATTCTGGAAGCATTGGTCAGCGATAACGGCGTGGTGCATTTTGCAGGCCGCGCCATCCTTCAGGGCGTCGCCGCCCATTCCGGCAGCAATATTCGTATTGGCATTCGTCCTGAACATTTTCAGCTCAGGCCGCACGACAAGACAGGCATTGCAAGCACCGTTTCACGGATCGAATTCCTCGGCTCGGAAGTCCTTGCCTATCTCAAGGTCCCCGGCGCCGGGCAGGATCTCACGGTGAAGCTTTCACCGGAAGACGCCCGCGACATCGTCGTCGGCCTGCCTGCGGGTCTGCATTTTGATGCCAGCAAGGCTTATCTCTTCGGGGAAGATGGCCTGCGCCAGCCGGCCGGAAATATCGTGAAGCTTGCATCCCCGGCAAAGGCTACCGCTCATGTCTGATATGACGCTACCCGGCCACGCCGCCACCCGTGCACGCACAGCGGCGGAGGAAGCCCGTCACCGCGAAGAACGGCTTGCCTGGAAACTTGCCGCTCCCGCCATCATTTTGACGGTGCTGCTCATTCTCCTGCCGACAGCCGCCGTCATTTTCTGGAGCCTGACCAATTTCGAGCTTGGTTATGACGGTTTTGAATTCATCGGGCTGGAAAATTATGCCGAACTCTTCAGCGATCGGACGTTTCTGATCTCGCTTAAGAACACCGCCGTCTATACCGCGATCGTAGCACCCGCTTCCGTTTTTCTCGGCCTCGGCGTGGCGCTTCTCATCGAAGGCGAAGTGCGGGGCAAATCCTTCTTTCGCACGGTCTACTTTCTGCCGGTGGCATCGCTCCTCGTTGCCATGGCAACCGTCTGGCAATATCTGCTGCACCCGACGCTCGGCCCCGTCAATGCCATGCTGGGCATGATCGGCATTGCCGGCCCTAACTGGTTAGGCTCCAGCGAGACAGTGCTGTTCAGCCTTGCATTGATCGGCATCTGGCAAAGCGTCGGCTTCAACATGGTGCTGTTTCTGGCCGGTCTCACCGCCATTCCGCGCGAACTCTATTCCGCAGCCGAAGTGGACGGTGTGAAAAATAGCTGGGAGCGCTTCCGGCTGGTCACATGGCCCCTGCTTGGCGCCACAACGCTTTTCGTGACCACGATCAGCATTATCAATGCGGTGAAGGTGTTTGAGACGGTCAAGACACTGACCGAAGGCGGCCCGAACAAGGCATCGGAAGTCCTGCTATGGACCATCTATCAGGAAGGCTTCGTCTATCTGCGCGTCGGCTATGCCTCGGCAATGACGGTGATCTTTCTCGCGGTTCTCGTGATCCTGATGCTGCTGCAATTTCGCGTGCTGGACCGCCGCACCCATTACTGAGGAATCCGGTATGTCTTTTGCCCGTTCGTTTCGTCTCGGCATTCTTTCACTGGGTGCCCTGCTTTTCCTTGCGCCTTACATCTTCATGCTGTCGACGGCGGCAAAATCGCAGCAGGATATTTTCTCATCCTCCCTGTCGCTGATCCCGCACAACTGGGCGCTATGGGATAATCTCGCCAAGGCAATGAGCCGCGTGCCGATGGGGCTTTTGCTGTTCAACGGCGTGGTTGTCTGCGCACTCGTTCTGGTCTTTCAGGTCGTGGTCGCAATTCCTTGCGCCTATGCCATGGCAAAACTGAAATTTCGCGGCCAACGTGCCATGATGATGATGGTCATGCTCGGCCTGCTGGTGCCGATCCATGCCACCGCATTGCCTTTCTATGTCGGGTTCAACCAGCTTGGCGTGCTCAATAGCTATTTTGCTCTCAGCGCCCCGTTCTTCATCTCGGTTTTCGGCATATTCCTGTTTCTGCAATTCTTTCGCGCCATGCCGGACGATCTCATCAGTGCCGCGCGCCTCGACGGCATGTCGGAAGCAGGCATTGTTATGCGAGTAATCGTGCCCAATGCCTGGCCTGCCATTACCGCCTTCTCGATTTTCTCGGTTGTCGTACACTGGAACGATCTGTTCTGGCCGCTGATCGTCGTCAACGGCATGGAACGCGCCACGCCGCCGCTTGGCCTCCTTTATTTCCGCGCTGCCGAAGCGGGCGATGATTACGGTGCGCTGATGGCGGCAACCCTCATCATCACGCTGCCGCTTTTGCTGGCATTTCTCGCCGCCCAGCGCCGGTTCATCGAAGGCATCACCCTCACTGGCCTCAAGGGCTGAATTCTTCCCTTCCATCCTCCACAGGAGTTCCAATATGAAACGTTTTTCCAGTGCACTTGCCGCCCTGGCAATAGTAACAGGTCTCGCCTCGCCTGCCTTTGCCGACACGACGCTGAACGTGCACTATCCGATGCCTGGTTTCTTCAAGGATGTCATGGCCGATATCTCCAAGAAGTTCATGGAGGAAAATCCGGATATCAAGATCAACTTCGTCAGCCCGTCGGCAACCTATGAAGAAGGCATCCAGACGATCATGCGTCAGGCCGGAACGTCGGAAATGCCGGATATCACATTCACTGGTTTGAACCGTTTGCGCGTTCTGGCAGAGCGCAATATCGGCGTCGACATGAAGCCGCTCATCGAAAAAGAAACCGATATGGAAGCGCAGGGCTTCACCGATCATCTTTTGAGCCTCGCCCGCGTCGGCGACCGTCAGGTCGGCCTTGCTTTCGCGACCTCCAACCCGATCATGTATTATAATGCCGATCTTCTGAAGGCGGCAGGCGGCGATCCCGACAATCCCCCCACCACCTGGGATGAAGTGATTGAGCTCGGCGGCAAGATCAAGGCACTCGGCAATGGCAATGAGGGCATCGATTTCCGCTGGCAGGGCGACGACTGGATGTTCTCCGCGCTGCTGTTCGGCGCAGGCGGCACCATGCTGACCGAAGACGAGAAGAAAGTCGCCTTCAACGGACCGGAAGGGCTTGAAGCTTTCAAGCTCATTGATCGCATGGTGAAGGAAGGCGGTATGCCGGTTCTGACCAAGGCTGCGGGCGAACAGGCTTTCGCGGCTGGCAAGGTCGGATTTTCGTTCCAGACAACCGGGGCTTTACGCAATACGATGAAGAATGTCGGTGACAAGTTCGATCTTCGCACGGCGAAAATCCCGCTTCTCAACGCCCAAAAGGGCCACCTGCCGACCGGCGGAAATGCGGTTGTCATCCTGACCGAAGATCCGGCCAAGCAGGATGCGGCGTGGAAATTCGCCAAGTTCGCCGCTGGTCCTTATGGCGCTTCCGTTGTCGTTCCCGGCACTGGCTACGTGCCGAACAACGAACTGGCTGCAAAGTCCGATGAATATCTTGGCAAGTTCTATGAGGAAAATCCGCTCTTCAAGGCCGGTCTCAGCCAGATGTCGCTGATGATCCCCTGGTATGCCTTCCCCGGTTCAAATGGCGTGAAGGTAACGCAGACCATCGTGGACAATCTTTCGCGCGTTGTCGAACAGTCCGCCACGCCGGAAGACGCCCTTGCCGATGCAGCAAAGGAAGTTCAACGATTGCTGCCGCGCCGTTGATTGTTAGGCTGTCGTGACGAATCTGGAGCGGTTCCAGGTAAAACGAAGCCGCTGGGACCGCTCCATCTGTCAAAAGCATTGCTTCGATATATCGGGACATACCCATCCATTGACATCGTGACGTAATGACATCATGATGTCATAATGAATGTTGAATCGGATCATGCGCCCCTCTATGCCAAGGTCGAGGCTGCTTTGGCAGCCGAGATTGCCAAAGGCATCTTTCCTCGTGGTTCCCGGCTCCCGCCTGAAGATAGCTTGATCGAGAGGTTCGGTGTCAGCCGGACCACCGTTCGCAAGGCCATTGAAAATCTGGTCATGCGTGGCCTGGTCGAGATCCGACGCGGCAAAGGAACCTTCGTTGCGGAGCCAAAGATTCGGCAGGAATTGACTGAATTGAGCGGCTTCGTGGAAGATATGGTTGCCTTGGGTCGCAAGCCAACCGCAAATCTGCTCGACAAGCGATCGGTTCCCGCTTGTGAGGAAGTGGCAGAGCATCTTGGCGTTGCTGTTGGAACGCAGGTCTATCGCATCGAGCGTGTGCGATTGGCCGATGGCGTCGCCATGTCGTTCGACGAAACCTATTTGCCCCTCGATATCGGCGAGAAGATTGCCAGCAACGATTTGGAAGTTGAACCGATCTTTTCATTGCTTGAAAACAAGTATGGCATGCCACTTGTCGAAGCAGACTACCAGCTGGAGGCTGTTACGGCTGACGACCATGTTGCGCAGGCGCTGGGAATTGCGCCGGGAAGCCCAATATTTCTGATTGAGCGGACGACCTATTGCAAAGGGTCGGAGCCGGTGGATTATGAAAAGCTTTATTATCGGGGCGATCTCATCAAGTTTTGCACGCGATTATCACGTCGGACAAGGTAGAAGCCATGACCGGGGTGCTCGATGGAAGCGCAATTGCTTCTTTGTGGTTGTTCGTGGCGGCTTTCGGCGCAAGCATGCTCGGAGGCATGCTGGGTATGGCAAGCGGCATCTTTATCGTACCGCTTCTCACATCCATTTTCGGTATCGATATCCACGTGGCAATCGCTGCGAGCCTGATATCGGTCATCGCGTGTTCCTGCGGCAGCGCCGCGCCGCTCCTTAAAGAGCGGTTGACCAATATCAGGCTGGCTGTCGTGCTGGAGACTGCGACGACGCTGGGTGCGTTCACGGGGGTTTTTCTGATTGGAGTTATTCCAACGGCTTACCTCTACCTGATGTTTGCAATCATTCTTGTTCTTTCTGCGTGGCAGATGCTCGTGCGCCGCCGTGAGATGCCCCAAACGAACCGGCCAGCCTCTCGGACCTGGGCAACTTTGCTGCGCCTCCATTCTGCCGTCCCCGATCGGTCAAGCGGCAAATTCACATCTTATCAGGTCGGCTCCCTGCCGTTGGGCCTGTCGCTCATGTATGGGGCCGGGCTGGTCTCGGCGCTGCTTGGGATCGGCAGTGGCGTTTTGAAGATTCCGGCGATGGACACGGCCCTGCGGCTTCCGATCAAGGTTTCATCCGCGGCGTCGAATTTCATGATCGGGGTGACGGGTGCGGCAAGCGCCGGAGCTTATTTCATGCGCGGTGATATAAATACCGCGATTGCTGGCCCGGTTGCGCTCGGTTCGGTCCTGGGGGCAGTTGCCGGGGCAAGAATATTGACAGGTATTTCTGGCGACAAACTGCGCATCTTCTTCGTAATCGTGCTGGTCTTGCTTGCTATCGCAATGGGTATGAGCAGTTTCGGCTTCAGGTTCAAAATCTGAGGAGGGCAACCAATATGATCGAAGATAACAGCATCGCCAATAACGAGCACGCCATAGCAAAGCTGCTGCATTATGGCACAGCGCTGGCCTCAACCATCATTGCGATCGGGCTTGTTATTCAGTGGCTGCATACATTGTTCACTTCGACCATGCTTGGCCTGGCGGGGCATAACCTCGTGCAGGCTGGCGTTGCCATATTCATCGTTCTGCCCGTTTTGCGCGTGGCCCTTATGCTTTTCCAGTTCGCACAGGCGCGGGATATTGCCTATGTAACGATTTCAGCGCTGGTCCTGATGATTATCGGGGCCGGATTTCTGGTAGGCTTATCCAGGCTGTAATGACGAATTAAGTGACGGTTTTGCGTTGGATAATGCTTAAAACAAAGAGATGGAGCGGCTCCGACGTTCCTTTTTACCGGAACCGCTCTAACGGTTAAATGGCAGCGGCATCACCCAGATAAAGCTGGTGAAGGCGGGCGGGGTCGTGCGCCAGCGCCTCGCTGTTGCCATCATAGACGATCTGGCCGCGGCGCAGCACATAAGCGCGGTTTCCGATGGAAAGCGCCAGCGCAGCGAACTGCTCGACCAGCACGATGGCCATACCATTATCGGCCAGTTGCCGCACGGCGCGCATCAGGCGGTTGACGATGACGGGGGCAAGCCCCGACGACATTTCGTCGATCAGCATCACTTTGGGCCGGTTGACGATGGATCGGGCGATGACGACCATCTGCTGCTCGCCGCCCGACAACATGCCCGCTTTCACATCGCGCCGTTGCAGAAGTTCCGGGAAGAGACCATAGGCCTCGCCCGGATCGGCATCGGGGTGAAGCGCAACGCGGATATTCTCGTCCGTCGTCATGTCCGGGAAAACCGTGCGGCCCTGCTCGACATGGCTCAACCCCGCCTTTGTGCGCGCGCCGGGCCGCAATCTAGCAAGTTCGGTTTCGTCCAGACGGATTGTTCCCGCACGCGCCGGGATGATGCCGGAAAGGCTTTCCAGAAACGTGGTCTTGCCCGCGCCGTTGGAGCCCAGAAGCACGCTGATCTCGCCGCTCCTGACCTCCACATCCACGCCGCGAATGACGGGAATGCTGGCACGGTCCACTTGCAGCGCCTTGACAGAGAATGTCGTCATTCCGCAGCCTCCTCGAAATCAACGCCCATATAGGCTTTCTGTACTTCTGGCATGTCCAGCACTTCCGCCGGTTCGCCCGAAGCGATCACCTGTCCGAAATCGAACACGGTAATGGCCGTGCAGGCCCGCCGCACGAGATCCATGTCATGCTCGATCAACAGGACGGCACTGCCGAAGATGGCTGGGATGGCGGCGATCCGCTCGCCCAATTTCAAGGCTTCGTCATAGGAAATGCCAGCGGCTGGCTCATCGAGCAGGATCACCGGCGCGCGCGAGGCGACAGCACCCGCAACATCGAGCAGGCGGCGCGTTCCCGCATCGACGGAAGCAATCGGCGTCTCGGGCGGCGGACAACCGAACCAGCCAAGCAGGCTTTCCAGTTCCGTCTGTCCTATGGGACCGGCGGCAAGGCGAATATAGTCGCCAACCCGCAATTCCGGCGCGATGCGTGTTGTCTGCCAGGTGCGGCGAATGCCAGCCTTGGCCCGCGCCGTTGCCGAAAGCGCTTCAAGCGGCTTTCCATGCAGAAGAACCGTACCGTCATAGCGCGGTAGGAACCCGGCAATGGTGTCCACCAATGTCGATTTGCCCGCTCCGTTCGGCCCGACAAGGCCCACAACCGTACCGGCTGGCACCGTGAGGTTGAACTTGTTCAAGGCCGTCACCGCACCATAGCGCACGGTGAGATCGCGGACTTCAAGCACTGTGCCTTCGCCAATGGCTGGCGCGGAATTGGCGAGCGCTTGTGCAGCGGATCTGGCCTGTCGGTTGCGCCGTGGGAACAGTTTTCCGGCAAGCCGGGTCCAGGTTTCCGCGATGGTTTCGCCACTCGACAGGGCTTGCACCGCACCCAATGCGAAAAAGACGTTTCCGATATCCTGCGGAAGATTGAGGCGGCGCAGAAGTTCGGGAAAAAGCACGATCAGCACACCGCCTATAAGCGCGCCGAGGGTGAAATGTGCGCCCGCCATGGTTGCCACAGCAAAGAGCGCCAGCGATTGCATCATGGAAAAGTTTTCCGCGACCAATGTGCCGAGATAGCCCGCCAGCAGGCCGCCGGATATGCCGGAAATAAAGGCGGAAATCGCAAAAGCGCTGAGCTTGGCGCGCGGGATGCTGATGCCGTTTGCCGCTGCGGCGCGCTCGGAATGGCGCACCGCCAGCCACGAGGCGCCAAGCCGTGAATGGCTGATGAATTCCAGCACCACGGCGATAATGCCATAGGCAAGAAGCACGAAGAGGAAATAGCCCCGGTCGCTTGCGAAAAGATCGGGCCTTGCCACCTGCGTAAAGCTTGTCTGGCCGGGGAAGGTGATGGTGGCCAGCACCGTATCGAAAGCGGCGGCGAAGGATAAGGTGACAATGGCGAGGTTGATCCCGCGCAGGCGAAGGGCGGGCAGGCCGATGGCAATGCCGACCGGAACGGCGGCAAGCCCGCCAAGCAGCACCCAGACGGCAAGGCCCCCCGGTGCCTCGATGAGGTTGAGATAGCCGGTCACCCAGGCGCCGACGCCTGCAAAGGACATCTGGCAAAGCGAAATCATGCCGGTGCGGCCCGCAACGAGGCCGAGGCTTTACAATGCAATGCCCACGATGAACACGGCCGTTATCAGGAATACCCAGTATTTCGGAAAGCCCAGGAGGATCACGGCTCCAAGTGCTGCAAGCACAAGGGCGATGAGGGCGGCGCGGAAACTAGCGTGCTTCATCCCAGCGGGCTCCCCGTTGCGACCACAGAAGGACGGCAAGAATGACGAAGAAAGGCACGGTGCTGCGATATTGGCTGACGATATCGATGATGCTGACGGCGCCTTCCAGAATGCCGATCAGTACGCCGCCAGCAAGTGCTGCGCGAAAGCTTGAGAAGGCGCCGATCAGTGCCGCAGCAAGGGCCGGAACGACGAGAAGGCTGAGTGACGCGAAATCCGGCGAACGCAGTGGCGCGATCACCATCAGCGCGAAGGCTGTGACCGCGCCGGTGACGGCCCAGACGCCAAGCGCCAGAAGACGCACGCGAATGCCGATCAGTTCCGCCGCCATGGGCCTTTGCGACAGTGCGCGCAATTGCAGGCCGGTGCGCGTGCGCGCAAGGAATTGCTCGGTGAGAATGGTAAAGGCGACGGAAAGCACAAGCGTCAGCACCGCAGCCCAGGTCACTTCCACACCCGCCAGCCGGAAGGCCGAGCCGGAAATGACTTCGGGGAAATAATGCGGGTGCTGCCCGCCGGTAAGGCGCAGGCCCACGGCAATGATGCCGACCAGAAGTGCTGCTGTGACGGCGGCCTTGGTCGAGGCGTTGGCATTGGCAAACCATGTGGTCATGACAAGGCCGACGAGGATGCCCGCAAGCGCGCCGGCCGCAATGCCGAGAAGCACGGCAAGTACCAGCGGCACGCCCGCCCCGAACAGCGCCACCATGATGAATGTGCCGATGGCTCCGATGGCGGCTCCGGTGAAATTGACCACGGCCACCAGCCTGTAGGTGAAGATGGCGCACACGCCAAGGATTGCGTAGGCACCGCCTGCCGACAATCCGGCGACGGCGGCAGAAAAGAGAGAGCTCATGTTCGGCACTCCAGAAATTTCGTGTATGCTCACCGGGCGGCGACGGCACGCCCGGCGAAACAGGGGGCAAGGTCAATCTGCTTTTGAAACCGAGAACCAGTCATTGGTCTTGACCGTCCATTTTCCCGCGTCGAGCTGCATGACCTTTGTTGCCTGCATGGGCGAATGGGCCTTGGCTTCGCCGAAAACATAGGGGCTGCCCGCCATTGGATAGTGCAGTTCCTTGCCTTGCTTCAGGGCTTGCGTCACGGCTTCGCGTGTCACTTCGCCGTCAATGCCGGAAATCGTGTCGATCATCACTTTCGCTGCCAGATAACCGCCTTGCGAGAAGGCTGTCTTGGCAAGCCCGGCCTTGTCCATCGTCTTGATCCAGTCGGCATTGGCCTCGCTCGCTTCGGTATAGGGCTCCCATTCCGTGCCGACATAGATCGGCTGCTTGCTGTCGGCGAGCGCCTTTGCCACGCCTTCCGTATAGCCGGGCGCGAGGAACAGCCAGTTGATGCCTTGCACCTTCTGCGCATCGACGGTCTTGATCCATTGCACGACGCCCGGCTCGACCTGATTGGTCAGCACCGCATCGCAGCCCGCATTGCGCGCCTTGATGACATAGGGAGTGAGGTCGCCCTGTGCGGGCAGTGTCATGTCGATCAGCGCGATCTTGTTTCCGCTTGCTTCTTCCCAGCTGGAAACGGCATTGGCATAGGCCTCCTGCGTGCCGCCGATGACGAGGAAGAAGGCGCACAGTTTCTTCGCGCCGAGATTCTTCATCGCATAGTCAAGCATGACGGTGGTAAGCGTGTAGGGGCCGACATTGACCGGGGCGATGCTGGGTGCGTTGAAGCAAAGCGGATCGACGCCCACGCCCTGTACGTCCAGCACATCATTGCGGTTATAGGTGGCAGCGTTGACCGCGCAGTCGAGCAGGCTTGCGCCGCCCGCCAGCGCCACAACAGCCTTGTTGTCGATCAGGTCGCGGGCGGCTTGTGCCGCCACCTGCGGGTCGCCCTTGTCGTCGGCAATGGAATAGTCGATCTTGCAGCCGTTGATGCCGCCGGCATCGTTCAACTGCTTGAAGACGGCTGCGGCCGCTTTCGGCGCGTCCGAAAAATCCACGACGCCAGTAACCGTCGAGACGGCGCCAAGCTGGATCGGGCCGTTTTTGCAGGTCGGTGTGGCTTGCGCCGCTGTAGCAAAAGCCCACAGGCCGAGCGCCATGCCCGCAACCAGAAGGCAGGTGTCCTTTATCGGTTTCATGATCTTCTTCCCCGTTTATTGTTTTCCCGCCATGGCGGGGTGAATTATTGGTGTCAGCCCAGGGTGTCAGCGCCGATAGACGGCGCGGCCTGCAAAATAGGTGGTAAGGACTTTCGTATCCGCGATCCTGTCCGGGGCCACATCGAAGACCTGCTGGTCGAGCACGATGATGTCCGCAGACTTGCCAGGCTCAATGGACCCTGTTTCCGCCCCGATGCCCATGGCGATGGCCGAATTGAGCGTGAAGATGCGGATGGCGGTTGCAAGATCGATGGCCTGTTCCGGCCAGAGCGCAACACCCGGAAATGCGCCGGAGGGGTTTTGCCGCGTGACCATGCCTTCGATCCCCGTCCATGGATCAGGCACGGGAATGACGGGCCAGTCGGAGCCTCCGGCCAGAAGCGCGCCCGATTTATGCAGATCGGCAATCGGCCAGAAGCGGGTTGCGCGCTCATCGCCCATGGCTTCCTTATGGCCTTCGAGGAAGGTGGTCGGATACCAAATCATCGGAGACAGATCGGCGACGACGGAAAGCTTTGCAAAGCGTTCGACATCCTGCGGGCGGACATAGCTTGCATGGGCGATGTGGTGCATCACCTTGGCCGGGCCGTTGAAATGGCGCACGGCCTCCACCGCATCCAGCATTTCGGTGACTGCATAATCGCCGGTGCAATGGATTTTCAGTCCCATGCCAAGCTTTTCGGACTTGTCGATGTGCTGGACGAGATCGGGATAGGTGACGAGCGTTTCGCCGCGATAGCCACGCGGGTGCACGCCATCATCCAGATAGGCATCATGGAAGGCGCTGGTGCGCGCGCCGGGCACGCCATCAAGGAATATCTTGGTGAAATTCGGCCTGACATGCCGGGTGCGGTATTCATCGCGCAGCGCAAGCAGCTCATCGCCGGAAAGGCCAAACATGAAGGATGGCTCGATCAGGGGCAGGGAGGTGACGGCCCAGGCCGTCAGCTTGCCCTTGTTGTCCAGCCCCGTCAGCGCCTTCATGATCGGGAGGACGGAGGCGGCATCCTGAAAGGCGGTGACGCCATAGGAATTGACGATTTCCACCGCGCGGGCAATGGCTGCCTCGCCCATTGCCTCGGTGAAGTGATCGGCGGCAACACGCTCGACAATACCGGCAGCCGATTCAACCAAAAGCCCGGTCAGGCGCCCCGTTGCGGGATCGCGCCCGAAGGAACCGGCGGGCGGGTCCGGCTGGTCGTTGGCAATGCCGCACATCTGCAATGCCACGCTGTTGACCCAGCGATTGTGCATGGTTTCATCCCGCAGCAGGACAGGATGGCCAAGGCTGGCCGCATCGAGTTTGGCAAGCGAGGCCTCGCTGTTGAGCGCGGTTATCATATCCGCGCCCCACTGGTTGGCGATAATCCACTGGCCGGGCACTGCTGCCTCGGCCTGACGGCGCACATGGGCGCAGATATCATCGACGCTGGCGCCTGCGGGCAATTGCGTTTCAAAAAGATCGGCCTGACCGCCCATCATGATGTGATTGTGCACATCCACGAAACCCGGCATGGCCATGCGTCCGCCAAGGTCCACCACTTCCGTTTCACCGGTTCTATAGGCTTCTATTTCGGCTGTGCTGCCGACCGCCAGAATGCGCCCGCCGCTAATGGCGACGGCTTGCGCCCAGGGGCGTGCAGTATCGACAGTATAAATGCGGCCATTGGTGAGGATGAGATCTGCGTGCGTCGCGCTGGTCATGTATATCGTTCCCTTATGGTTCATTATTTGAACCCGTTATTTGTTTGTTAGATTGCCGCGACAGCGGTAACGTGTCAATATATTTCACACGTTAAATATTTTGATGTACAAGGATTGATGATGAAAAAGGCGGCTGGATAAATCCGAAGCCGCCTTTGTCGCTCATATGAAAGGAAACAGCGTCAGAGCTGAATCCACGCTGTTTTCAGGTCGATATATTTATCGAGCGCATGGAGCGATTTGTCGTGGCCATTGCCGGATTGCTTGACGCCGCCGAGTGGAACCGTGTTGTCGGCCCCACCATAGGTGTTCACATGGACCACCCCGGCGCGGATGCCCCGCACCATGCGGTGCGCGCGGGACAGGTTGCTGGTCCAGACCGCCGAAGCGAGGCCATAATCGCTGTCATTGGCGATTTTCAGCGCATCTTCTTCATTGTCGAAGGGAATGATCGAAAGGATGGGGCCGAAAACCTCCTCGCGGGCGAGCGTCATGCCGGGTTCGACATTGAAGACGGTCGGCTGCATGTAGAAACCGCCGGTTTCTTCGAGGATGCGCTTGGCCGCCGGTGCGCACGCCTGCCGCTTCCGAAAGCGCCTGTTCGGCGAAATCCAGATTTTTCCGAAGCTGCGCCTCACTGGAGATGGCGCCTGCTTCGGTTGTAAGGCCCAGCGGTCGCCAACCTTGATCGCGGCGGCATGGCGCTGACTTTTTCGGCGACTTCCCCGGCGATGGAACGCTCAACCAGTAGGCGCGAGCCGCAACGAAGACCTGGCCGGAATTGCGGAATATGCCATAGGCCGAAACTTTTGCCGCCTGCGCCAGATCGGGCGCATCGCGAAGACGATGTTGGGTGATTTGCCGCCAAGTTCCAAATAGACACGCTTGAGGTTCGAGCGGGCGGAATATTCGAGCAGTTTGCGGCCCACGAAACCGGAGCCGGTGAAGGCCAGAACGTCGATATCGGGATGCAGCCCCAGCGCCTCGCCGGTAACGGGCCCGGCGCCGTCACGACATTGAGCACACCTTCCGGCAATCCGGCTTCCGCGCAAAGTTCGGCCAGCCGCAACAGCGATAGCGAAGCGCCCTCGGCGGGTTTCAACACGATCGAATTGCCCGCCGCGAGAGCGGGTGCGATCTTCCATGCGCCGATCATCATCGGGAAATTCCATGGCACAATAGCGCCAACGACACCGACTGGCGCGCGGTGCACGAGACCCAGAATATTTTCAGCCGTGGGCGCGATCTCGCCATAGACCTTGTCGATGGCTTCCGCGTAATAGCGGAACGAATTGGCAGCACTGCCGGGCTCTGCCTTCAACGCCATCGAAATTTCCGTTCCATTGTCCCGCACGCCCAGCACGGCAAGCTCAAGGGCGTTCCGCTCGATCAATTCGGCAATTTTCAAAAGGACTTTCCTGCGCTCCACCGGTGCGGCTTTTGCCCATGTGCCTTTTTCAAAACTGTCGCGCGCGGCAGCGGCGGCACGGTCCACATCGATGGCCGTGGCGGCGGCGATTGTGGTCAGTTGCGTCCCGTCGATGGGCGAGATGACCGCCATTACATTCCCGTCGGCAGCAGGTTGCCAGCGACCGTTGATGAACAGGCTCTGCGGCGGTACGGCTTGCTGGCGCAGACGGTCGATCTTGTCTTGCATGGCGGTGTATCCTCAAATTGCAAATGCAGATAGGGCGCCCTCCTTGTGGGAGAGCGCCGGAATTTCAGCGGTCAGACGGCCTGTCCGGCGCCCAGCCGGGCGAAGCCCGCGGCATTGGTGCCCTTGAGCCGCAATGCAAGCAGCAGGCCCGCAATCGCCGCCACCAGCACAAGGCCCGGCAGGAACACGGCCATGAAGCCGTTTGCACCGGCAAGGCTGCCGAAATTGACGGCAATATAGATCACCAGAAGGCCAAGGATGGTGCCCGTCACCAGAGGCAGGACGCGCGTGGTGAAGGGGTTGCTTTCCAGCCCCGGACGGCGCGCAAAAAAGGCGATGATGGCAAAGGCCGTGAAGGTCATGAGAAGCATGATTGCCAGCGTGCCGACATTGGTTGCCCAGGAAAAGAGCGCCAGAACAGGGTCTTGTCCGGTGACGGCGAATATCCCCACGACGGTGATTGCAATTGCGGTCTGGACGATGGAGCCGACATGCGGGCTTTGATATTGCGGATGGGTGACGCCAAGCCCGCGCGGCAGCAGCCCTTCACGGCCAGCCACATACATGTAGCGGGCGACGCCGTTGTGAAAGGCGACCACGCCTGCAAAGAGGCTGGTGACGAAGAGCAGGTTCATGACCGGGATGATCCAGTGGCCGACATAACGCTCGGCAAGGCCGAAGAGAAAGGTCGTGGGGTCTTGCAGAGCCTGCAATTCGCCGACAAGCTTGCCCGCCCCCGCGCCATTGACCATCAGCCACGCGGTCAGCATGTAGAAGATGCCGATAATCAGCACGGAAATATAGGTCGCGCGCGGCACGGTGCGGCCCGGATCGCGGGCTTCCTCGCTATAGACCGTGGTTGCTTCAAAGCCGATGAAGGCGGCAAAGCAGAAAAGAACGCCGATGGCGGGCGTCCCGCTCAGGAAGGCGGATGGCGTGAAGGGTTCCATCGTAAGCCCGCTATCGCCGCCGGAAAACAGGATGGCGGCATCAATCACCAGCACGACGAGATATTCCAGAACCACGAGCACGGTGAGAACCCGTGCCGAAAGATCGACCCGGCGATAGCCGAGCACGGCAACGGCTGCAATGCCGATATAGGTCCATGCCCACCATGGCAGGTCGAGGCCGAGGCTGGCCATGAAGCCGGATGTTGCCGCGCCGAAAAGGCCGAACACGCCGATCTGCATGGCATTATAGGCCAGAATGGCGAGAAGCGCCGCCGCACCACCCATCAGGCCACCCAGCCCCTGCGCGGTGAAGGCATAAAATGCGCCGGCATTGCGGATGTGCCGCGCCATGGCGACATACCCCACCGAAAACATCAAAAGAACGCCGGTGACGATCAGGAAAGTAAGCGGAATGCCCGGCCCGTTTCCAAGAAGCATGGAAAGCGGCACCGCCGCGGCTACCGATGTCAAAGGCGCTGCCGCAGAGACGACGAGAAAGGTTACAGCCGCTACACCGAGGCTGTTTTTTCGCAATTGATTGGTTTGTTCAGGCAGGTCACCCGGATTGCTCATGATATTTGTTCCCCTGGATACTTGAAAAACCGCGCTCCACATCGCGGATACAAAGTTGAAAGCGCCATTCCGGCTGTTTTTGTATTGTTTAAGCCCGGATTTGATCGGTTCATTATTTAAACCGATGCTTCAAATATAGACTTGCAAAGAGTCCGGGTTCCTGTCAAGTTATTCGCATGTTAAGTATCTATGCCGTGCGAAGCGCCCTTTGAGAGAGTGGGGAGAAGCTTGCGAAACGCCGCCGCAAGGCGCGTTGGCAGGCATGGGGCTTGACCTGAGGAGGACGATTGATGAGCACCATTGGCAAAGCTCTGACGCTTCTGGATGTCCTGTCGCGGCTGAATACCGAGGCGGGATTGACCGAGATTGCGCAGGCCTGCGGATATGACAAGGCGACGACCCGCCGTTTTCTGGTCGATCTGGAAAAGCACGGCTTCGTCGAGCAACTGGCCGAAAGCCGGAAATACCGAATCGGGGCCGAGCCGCTGCGGCTCGCGCGCATTCGCGAAGCCCGCTATCCCTTTCTGGGCACGGCCCTTCCATTCGTAAGGCAGCTTGCCGAGCGAACCGGCGAAACCGTGCATCTTTCCGAATTTTCCAACGGGCGGCTTTCCACCATTCATGTGGAAGAATCACCCCGCGCCCATCGGGTTTTCATCAATGTCGGCATGATCCTGCCTTTCCACGCCACGGCATCGGGCCTCGCCTATCTGGCAGCCTGTGCGGACGATGTGGTGGAGGCCACGGTGACGAAATCGCTCGATACATTCACGGAATTTACGATCGCTGACCCGGAGGAAGTCCGGCGGCGCGTGCGCGAAGCACGGCAAAACGGCTTTTCCGTTAACCGGCAGGGGCTGGAAGTGGGCGTGATGAGCACATCGGCGGCGATCCTCACACCCGGATCGAGACCGGTTGGCTGCATTACGGTGGCCGCACCCCTTGCGCGTGCCGATGACGGGATCGTCATGCGATATGGCGCGGACGCCCATGCCACGGCTGAGGCTATTTCCGCTGCCCTGTTCGCAGAACACAGGCAAGCCCGTTCCAATCAATCGAAGAGGAACGGTTGATGACTGCGCATACCAATTCCCCCCGCATTATGGTGATCGGCACGGGCGACACCAAGAGTGATGAACTGCTTTTCATGGCGGATGTCATCGAAAGGGCTGGCGGCTCACCGGTGATGATCGATGTCAGCATTCTGGGCAATCCGCCTTATGAGCCGGCTTATTCCAAGCATGATGTGGCTGAAGCCGCCGGAACGACGGTTCAGGCGATTATCGACAGCGGCGATGAACATAGCGCCATGGCCCTGATGGCCGAAGGGGCGACGGCTCTCGTTCGTGGCCTTTCGCAACGCGGCCAGGTCGATGGCATGATTGCGCTTGGCGGTTCGCTTGGCACGGACCTTGCGCTGGATATTGCGGCGATCCTGCCGCTTGTCGTGCCGAAATTCATCGTTTCGACCATTGCCTATTCACATCTTCTGCCGCCGGAGCGCATCGCGCCCGACCTCATGATGATCCTATGGGCCGGGGGGCTTTACGGCCTCAACCCGATCTGCCGCTCCGTTCTGTCGCAAGCCTGCGGCGCGGTGGTGGGCGCGGCGAAATTGGTGGAGAAGCCCAGTGCTGAAAAGCCGCTGATCGGCATGACGCATCTTGGTTCTTCCTGCCTCAAATATATGCGCTTTCTAAAACCGGAGCTGGAAAAACGCGGCTATGATGTTGCGATATTTCACGCCACGGGCATGGGTGGCCGCGCCTATGAGGCGGTTGCGGCGCAGAAGGGTTTTGTCGCCGTTTTCGATTTCTGCATACAGGAAGTGACCAATGCCGAGAGCGGCTCTGTGGTCACGTCCGGGCCGGACCGTATGGAAAATGCGGGGCGGGCAGGCATACCCCAGATCATCGCGCCGGGGGCGGTGGATATGGTGGATATGCCCGCCTGGCAGAATGTGCCGGAACAGTTCCGGGACCGGCCCTATCACGCCCATAACCGTCTGATTGCATCCATCACCGTTTCGCCGGAACAGCGCCGCGCAGTGGCCCGCGTGGTGGCAGCCAAGCTGGAGCGCGCCGCAGCACCGGTTGCCTTCATCCTGCCGACCGGCGGCGTGCAGGAATGGGATCGCAACGGCGAACCGCTGCATGAGCCGGAAGCGCTCGGTGCCTTTCTTGACGAGATGCGGGGTGCGGTTTCCGGGACAATCACTTTTGAGGAAGTGGATGCGCATATCAATGCGCCGGAATTTGCATCGCGCGCCCTTGCGGTCTTCGACCGCTGGGTCGCGGAAGGAATTGTAGTGAAAGGCAATGTTGCATGAGCAAGGCTCTCATTCTCGACTTTGGCGGCGTGGTGACACGCACATTGTTCGAGACCCACGATATTACGGAAAGGGCGCTGGGCCTTCCCGCTGGAAGCCTTGGCTGGAAGGGACCGTTCGATCCTTCCACCGACCCGCTCTGGGTGTCGATGCAGGCGCGTGAAATTACCGAACGCGATTACTGGATGACGCGCACCCGCGAAACCGGCGCGCTTCTGGGGGAAAACTGGACGGACATGAAAACCTTTGTCCAGCGTGCGCGCGGCGCGGAGCCGGAACTGGTGCTGCGCCCGGAAGCGCGCGATGCCATCCTGAGGACAAAGGCGGCAGGTTTGAAGCTTGCGATCCTCTCTAACGAGCTTGACCTTTTCTATGGCGTGGAGTTTCGCAAGCGTTTCCCGCTGATCGAGCTTTTCGATGTGATCGTGGACGCCACCTACACCAAGATCCTGAAACCCGACCCGCGCGCCTATGAACAGGTGCTGGCGGAACTGGCGCTCGACCGTGCCGATTGTGTGTTCGTCGACGACCAGAAGAAAAATATCGAAGGGGCGGAGGCAGTCCACCTGCCGCATGTGCACTTCGACGTGACCCGGCCTGCGGAAAGCTATGCGCAGGCGCTGAAAATGCTCGGAATTTGAAAGGTTATCGTCATGCGTGATTCCAATTTCCTGATCGAGAACAATGCCCGCCACCTGTGGCACCCCATGGCGCATCCGGCGGAGATGCAGGCCAATCCGCCCCGCATCGTCAATGGTGGCGAGGGCGTCGAGGTGATCGACATTCACGGCAAGAAGGTTCTCGATGCGGTGGGCGGTCTGTGGAACGTCAATCTGGGCTATTCCTGCGAGCCGGTGAAGAAGGCGATCCGCGACCAGCTCGACAGCCTGCCTTATTATTCGACCTTTCGCGGCACGACCAATTCGCCTCTGATCGAGCTTTCCTATGAGCTGGCCGAATTCTTCAAGGAAGACGGGCTGACGCGTGCTTTCTTCACGTCCGGCGGATCGGATTCGGTCGAAACGGCGCTGCGGCTTGCCCGCCAGTTCCACAAGATCAACGGACAGCCGGAACGCACGAAATTCGTTTCGCTGAAAAAGGGCTATCACGGCACGCATTTTGGCGGCGCTTCGGTCAATGG
Source organism: Brucella melitensis bv. 1 str. 16M (assembly GCF_000007125.1). Taxonomy (NCBI): domain Bacteria; kingdom Pseudomonadati; phylum Pseudomonadota; class Alphaproteobacteria; order Hyphomicrobiales; family Brucellaceae; genus Brucella; species Brucella melitensis. The sequence goes on from NC_003318.1 coordinate 133,019, forward strand.
CAATGCCAATTTCCGCCGCAACTATGAGCCGCTTCTGCCGGGCGTGTTCCATCTGGCGGCACCCTATCCCTATCGCAACCCGTTCAATATGGACGACCCGGCGGCGATTGCTGCGGCCATTGCGCGCCAGTTTGAGGATGAAATCGCGTTTCAGGGTGCGGACACCATTGCCGCCTTCATCATGGAGCCGGTTCTGGGGGCAGGGGGCGTGATCGTGCCGCATGAAAGCTTCATGCCGCTGATGCGTGAAATCTGCGACCGGCACGGCATTCTCCTGATTGCCGATGAGGTCATCACGGCTTTCGGGCGCACCGGCGCATGGACCGGCTCGCGCGGCTGGGGCGTGAAACCCGATATGATGACGACCGCCAAGGCGATCACCAATGGCTATTTCCCCTTCGGTGCGGTGATGATTTCCGACAAGGTGGCAAGCGTTTTTGAGGCGAACAAAAATTCGCTTGGCGCAATCGGCCATGGCTACACCTATTCCGGCCATCCGGTGGGTGCCGCAGCCGCCCTTGCCACGCTGAAGGAAACGGCGCGCGCCAACACGGCGGCCAATGCCGGGGCGCGCGGTGTCGAACTTATGGCGGGGCTCAATCAACTGAAGGAAAAGCACGAGCTTGTGGGTGACGTGCGCGGCAAGGGCCTGATGGCGGCGCTGGAACTCGTTTCCGATCGGGAAAAGAAAAGTGCTGCCGCCAAGACCGTGGTGCAGAAGGTTTATGACGTCGCCTATGAGGAAGGCGTCATGGTGCGCACTTCCGGCGCCAATGTCATCATTTCGCCGCCGCTTGTCATCACGCCTGCCGATGTGAACCGCATTGTTTCTGCGCTCGATGCTGGCCTTTCCGCCGCGAAGGGACAATGACATGAGCGGAAATCAGGAACTGATTGCCCGCAGGGAGCGGCTGCTTGGCCGCAACATGTCCCTATTTTATCAGGACCCGGTGCATCTGGTGAAGGGTGAGGGTGTCTGGCTCTGGGATGCGGACGGGCGCAAATATCTCGATTGCTATAACAATGTGCCGCATGTGGGCCATTGCCATCCGCGTGTGGTGGAGGCGATCTGCCGTCAGGCTTCGACCCTCAACACCCATACGCGCTATCTGCATGAAGGAATTCTGGATTATGTCGAACGGCTGACAGCGACTTTCGACAAAAGCCTCGATGCGGCAATTCTCACCTGCACCGGCAGCGAGGCGAATGACGTGGCCCTGCGCATGGCGCAGGCGGTAACGGGCAAGACCGGCATCATCGCAACCGACTTCACCTATCACGGCAATACGACGGCGGTTTCGCAGCTTTCGACGCGAATGCCGCCGGTGGGCGGCTATGGCGGTCATGTGCGCCATGTGCCGGCACCCGACAGCTATCGCCCGCTTGGCGGTAAGGGGGGCGAAGCCTTCGCGCAAGCGTGGGCGGCGGAGGTGGAAAAGGCCATCGCTTCGTTGCAGGAAAGCCCGTTCGGCTTTTCCGGCCTTATCATCGATCCGTTCTTTGCCAATGAAGGTTTCCCCGATCTGCCGGAAAATTTTCTGGCTCCCGCCGTCGCTGCGGTCAGAAAGGCGGGCGGTGTGGTGATTGCCGACGAGGTGCAGCCGGGTTTCGGACGCACGGGCGGGCATATGTGGGGGCACCAGAAGGCGGGCATCGTGCCGGATATCGTGACACTCGGCAAACCGATGGGCAATGGCCATCCGGTTGGCGCGGTGGTTGCCGGTGCGGATACGCTGAATGCGTTCCGCAAGGCTTTCCGCTATTTCAACACTTTTGGCGGCAATCCGGTTTCCTGTGCTGCGGCAATGGCTGTGCTCGACGTGCTGGAGGAGGAAAAACTACAGGCCAATGCGTTGGAAGTCGGCGCTTATGCACGTCAGGGGCTGGAAAAACTGGCCCAGAAACATGGTATGATCGGCAATGTTCGCGGCAGCGGGCTGTTTTTCGGTGCGGAACTTGTTCTCGATCGGGCGGAAAAAACTCCGGCGGCAGAGATGGCCACGCGGGTTGTGAACGAAATGCGCGAACGCGGCGTGCTGATGAACAAGCTCGGCATCCACCAGAACGCCACCAAGATCAGGCCGCCCATGCCGTTTTCCAGAGAGAATGCAGATCTCATGCTTTCCACGCTGGATGATGTTCTGGGCGGATTGTGACGCGATGGAAAAGTGTCTCGACCATCTGACACAGCGCGTCTCTGCCGCTCTTGCCTTCTGGGGTTTGCCGGAACAGATGCCGGAACTTCTGAAATATCGTGAAAACGCGGTTTTCAAGGTTCGGCTTCGGGATGGCAATCCGGCGGCTCTGCGCCTGCATCGCCCCGGCTATCATGCGCGCGCGGCGCTGGTTTCGGAACTGGCATGGATGGATGATTTGCGTAAGCACGCCATTGCCGTGCCGCAACCGCTGGCTGCATTGGACGGGGCGTTTCTGGTCGCGCTGGTCTCCCCGGATGGGGCGACCTATCATGCCGATCTGATTGGCTGGGTCGAAGGTGAACCGCTTGGCGAAACGGGCACACCGCTTTCCCGGCACGGCCGTGACCTGCCTGCGGTTTTTCATGCCATTGGCGGCGAAATGGCACGGATGCATGAGGCTGCGGACGGGTTTTCCCGCCCGGCTGGTTTTGAGCGTCCGGCATGGGATGTGGCGGGCCTGCTGGGCGATGCGCCATTCTGGGGCCGTTTCTGGGATTGCGAGACGTTAAGCGCGCAAGACCGCATTTATCTTTCGCGGCTGCGCGAGGATTTGTCGGTGGTGCTGGCAGACCTGGCGCCGCAACTTGACCAGGGGCTTATTCATGCCGATCTGGTGCGCGAAAACGTCTTTTTGCGCGACGGCTCGGTGGCATTCATCGATTTTGATGATTGCGGCTTCGGGTTTCGCCTGTTCGATCTGGCGACCGTGCTTTTGCGCAACAGGCGCGAGCCTGATTATCCGGCGCTGCGCGCAGCCCTTCTCAGCGGTTATGAAGCCGTCAGGCCAAGGCTTGCGAGGGAGTTCGAGCACCTGCCACTTTTCCTGCTGCTGCGCGCACTGACCTATATTGGCTGGGCGGCTGCAAGGCCGGAACTGCCCGACAATATCGCACGCCTCAATCGCTATGTGGCCGATGTGCGCGCGGTGGTCGAAGAGGAGGGCATCAGTCGTTGATCGCCGCCAGATCGTCCAGCATGTCCAGAAGCTGGTCGATCCGCTCGCGGCCAAAGCGTTCCTCGATCATCTGATAGATAAGGCGGCTTTCCGGGGCCACTTCCTTGATGATCGCAAGGCCAGCCGGGGTGATCTGCAACAGCACGCGGCGTCCGTCATTTTCATCCCTCGTCTTGGTGATGATGCCGCGTTCCTCAAGCGAGCGGATGATGCGGGTGAGGCTAGGCGCAAGGATAAAGGCGCGTTCGGCCATTTCCGAGGCGTCGACAATATCCGTTTCGGCCAGAATGCGGATGACGCGCCACTGCTGCTCGGTGATGTCGTGCTGGGCCAGCATCGGCCGGAAATGGCTCATCACCGCTTCGCGGGCGCGCAGGAGGGCAATGGGCACCGAACGGCGCGTGTTGCGGGGAAGCAGGACATCCTGCCGGGTTTTGGTCTTGGACGACGGTTGATCTTGCATTCTGGTTTTATCCTGCATTTTTTTGCGCTTTTCAATGATTTGGAACGGGAGGAACGCGAGGGAACGGCTTGACAGGGATAAACGATATTATTAACATGTTAAATATAATCGCGACAAGGATGAACAGCCTGACGACTGGAGCGGTTTCGGGGCCGGGTTTAGAGGGAGGAAAAATGCCGCATTTTACAATGGAGTATTCCTCCAATCTCGATGGCACGGTTGATTTCGACGGCCTGTGCCGCGCCGTGCACGAGACGATTTTGGATACGGGGCTTTTCGAGTTGGGCGCGGTGCGTGTGCGCGCCTTTCGCGCCGAGGCTTATGCCGTTGCCGACCTGTTGCCGCAGAATGGTTTCATCGACATGAGCTTTCGCATTGGCGTGGGGCGCAGCGATGAGGAAAAGCGCAAGACCGGCGAAGCAATCTTTGCCACCGTTACCGAATTTCTGGCCCCGCTGTTCGCCACGCCGCATTTCGCGCTGACGCTGGAGATCCGCGAGATCGATCCGCAACTTAGCTGGAAGAAAAACGCCATTCATCCCCGCCTGCGCCAGAAGCAGGCCTGATCCACACGCGCACTACAGCGCGTCGCAGCCGGTTGTTTTCACAGCGCGGCCCACATCTCGGAGTAAAGCATGTCCAAGCTCGACGACAATGTCGCCAAAGCAAAAACCTATCTTGCCCGGTTTGAAAAAGGGGTTCTGAACCGCATTGGCGGTGAAGACGTGGCCGCTGCCGATGGCGCGACTTTCGAGACGATTTCGCCGGTGGACCTGAAGCCGCTTGCAACCGTGGCGCTTGGCAAGGCAGCGGATATCGACCGTGCTGCCAGGGCGGCAAAGGCCGCCTTTCCCGAATGGGCCGCAATGTCGGGCGATGCGCGCAAGAAGCTCCTGCACAAGATTGCCGATGCCATTGTCGCCCGTGCCGAGGAAATCGCCTTCGTGGAATTCATGGATACGGGCCAGTCGCTGAAATTCATGGCCAAGGCGGCACTGCGCGGCGCGGAAAATTTCCGCTTCTTCGCAGACCGTGCACCGGAAGCCCGCGACGGCAAGACGCTTCGCGGCCCCGGACAGGTCAATATGACAACCCGTGTACCCATCGGGCCGGTCGGCGTCATCACGCCGTGGAACACACCTTTCATGCTGTCGACATGGAAGATCGCTCCGGCACTTGCGGCAGGATGCACCGTGGTTCACAAGCCGGCTGAATTTTCACCGCTGACGGCGCGCCTGCTCGTTGAAATTGCCGAGGAAGCCGGTCTGCCGAAAGGCGTATGGAACCTCGTCAATGGCTTCGGGGAAGATGCGGGCAAGGCCCTGACCGAGCATCCCGACATCAAGGCCATCGGCTTTGTGGGCGAAAGCCGCACAGGCTCGCTCATCATGAAGCAGGGGGCGGATACGCTGAAGCGCGTGCATTTTGAGCTTGGCGGCAAAAACCCGGTGGTCGTCTTTGCCGATGCCGATCTGGAGCGCGCTGTCGATGCCGCCGTCTTCATGATCTATTCGCTGAATGGTGAACGCTGCACGTCTTCCTCGCGCCTGCTGGTGGAAGCAAGCATCTATGAAAAATTCACCGCGCTGGTCGCTGAAAAGGCAAAGCGTATCAAGGTCGGCCATCCGCTCGATCCTGAAACGGTTGTTGGCCCTCTGATCCATCCGGTTCATGAAAAGAAAGTGCTGGAATATATCGAGATCGGCCGCAGCGAAGGCGCGACGGTTGCCGCAGGCGGCGCAAAATTCGCAGGGCCGGGCGGTGGCTGCTATGTGTCGCCGACACTTTTCACCGCCGCCCACAACGGCATGCGCATCGCGCAGGAGGAGATTTTCGGCCCGGTTCTGACCGCCATTCCTTTCAAGGACGAGGCCGAGGCGCTGGCGCTTGCCAATGATGTGAAGTACGGCCTGACCGGCTATCTATGGACCAATGACGTGACCCGCGCTTTCCGTTTCACCGATGCGCTGGAAGCCGGAATGATCTGGGTCAACTCGGAAAATGTGCGCCATCTGCCAACGCCATTCGGCGGCGTGAAGAATTCCGGCATCGGCCGCGACGGCGGCGACTGGTCGTTCGATTTCTACATGGAAACCAAGAATATCGCCTTCGCCAACGCTGCGCACGCGATTGCAAAACTCGGCGGCTGAGCACGGGCATTTAAACCCCGCATCGCCGCATCTGACATATTGAGGAGGAAAATCATGCCCTTGCCGACCCCTAACCTTCACCCACCATTCAACATTGTGCGCCTGTCGCATGTGGAGCTTGGGGTGACAGACCTTACCAAGTCGCGGGCTTTCTATGTTGATACGCTTGGTCTGCAAGTGACCGACGAAAGCGCAGATGCCATTTATCTGCGCGCCCTGGAAGAGCGCGGGCATCATTGCATCGTTTTGCGCAAGACCGACAAGGCGGAAGCCCGCGATCTTGGCTTCAAGCTCTATTCGGAGGACGATTTCGACCGGGCCGAACATTTCTTCAAGGGCAAGGGCCTGCCTGTCGAATGGGTGGAGCGACCCTACCAGTCGCGCACGCTGCGCACGCGTGATCCGCACGGCATTCCGCTTGAGTTCTATTCCAGAATGGACCGCCTGCCGCCGATCCATCAAAAATATGCGCTCTACAAGGGCGTGAAGCCGCTGCGCATCGACCACTTCAACTGCTTCTCGCCTAATGTGGATGAATCCGTCGCCTTCTATAACGAGCTGGGTTTCCGCGTGACGGAATATACCGAGGATGCCGAAACTGGCCGCCTGTGGGCCGCCTGGACGCACCGCAAGGGCGGCGTTCACGATATCACCTTCACCAATGGCAAGGGGCCGCGCCTGCACCATACCGCTTTCTGGGTGCCGACACCGCTCAACATCATCGACCTGCTCGACCTCATGTCCACCACCGGCTGGCTTGCCAATATCGAGCGCGGTCCCGGCCGCCACGGCATTTCCAATGCCTTCTTCCTCTATGTGCGCGACCCGGATGGCCATCGCATCGAAATCTACTGCTCGGATTACCAGACGGTCGATCCCGATCTGGAGCCGATCAAGTGGGATCTGAAAGACCCGCAGCGCCAGACGCTCTGGGGTGCGCCTGCACCGAAATCCTGGTTCGAGGAAGGCAGCTTGTTTGCCAGTGTGCAGCCGGTCGATTCCGTGTTGAAGGCACAGCCGATCGTCGCGCCGTAATGGGCGACCTTGATGCCACCCGCCTATGCAGGCGGGTGGTGCGGGACGGAAGGAAATCTGAGGAGATCATGGTGAAGTTTCTGAGTTTTTCGACCTGCGGGGGCAGGCACTATGGCGTGCTGAAAGAGGACGGTATTGTCGATCTTTCGGCGCGCCATGGGTCTCGCTGGCCGACCTTGCGTGAGGTGATCGAGGCCGGTGTGCTGGCGCAGCTTGCGCAGGAGGCGGCAGGGCTTGCCGCCGATGTTCCGCTTTCTTCCATCACCTATGAGATTCCAATTCCTTCGCCGGGAAAGATCATCTGTGTCGGTGTCAATTTTCCAGATCGAAACGAGGAATACAAGGATGGGCAGGCTGCGCCGGCCAATCCCTCGCTCTTCGTCCGGTTTCCCCGCTCCTTCACCGGGCATGAGCGCCCGCTGATGCGTCCGCCGGAAAGCCCGCAGCTCGATTATGAAGGCGAGATAGCCATCGTCATCGGCAAGGGCGGGCGGCGTATTGCGGAAAAGGATGCGCTCGATCACATAGCGGCACTTACGCTGTGCAATGAAGGCACGATCCGCGACTGGGTGCGCCATGCGAAATTCAACGTGACGCAAGGCAAGAATTTTGATGCCACCGGCTCCATCGGGCCATGGCTGGTGCCTTATACGGATGAAAGCCAGATAGCCGATATTCAGTTGACGACGCGGGTAAATGGCGAGGTGCGCCAGCAGGATCGCACCAGCCGCATGATCTTCTCTTTCCGCAAGATCATCAATTATGTCTCCACTTTCACGACGCTGGTGCCGGGTGACGTGATCGTCTGCGGCACGCCGACGGGTGCGGGCGCGCGTTTCGACCCGCCAATCTGGCTGAAACCCGGCGATGTGGTGGAAGTGGAGGCGGAGGGCATCGGCCTCTTGCGCAACACCATTGCCGATGAAAAGGTTTAATCCATGCTGACGAAGGACGAAATTGAAGCTGCCGCCGCTGCATTGGATGGAGCGGAGAAGACCCGCAGGCAGGTCGGTCTGCTCTCGCTCAAGCATCCGGGCATGACCATGGATGACGCCTATTCGGTGCAGGCCGCATGGGTGAAGCAGAAAATCGCGGCTGGCCGCCGGGTGATCGGCTGGAAGATCGGCCTTACATCCAAGGCCATGCAATATGCGCTGAATATCGACATTCCTGATTCCGGCGTGTTGCTCGATGACATGGCTTTTGAAGATGGCGCGGTCATTCCTGCCGACCGCTTCATCCAGCCGCGCATCGAGGCGGAAATCGCCTTTACCATGAAGGCGCCGCTGAAAGGGCCGAACGTCTCGGTTTTCGATGTGTTGAACGCCACCGACTATATTACGCCTGCGCTGGAAATTCTCGATACGCGCATTTTGCGCGTGGACCCTGAAACGAAAAAAACGCGCAGCATCGTGGACACCATTTCCGATAATGCGGCCAATGCCGGTATCGTGATTGGCGGGCGGCAGATGCGGGCCGATCCGGTGGATATGCGCTGGATGGGCGCCATCGTCTCGCGCAATGCGCAAGTGGAGGAAACGGGGCTGGGAGCCGGAGTTCTCAACCATCCCGCGCGCGGCATTGTGTGGCTTGCCAACCGGCTGGCCCTTTATGGCGAGGGTATCGAAGCCGGGCAGATCGTGCTGGCCGGGTCATTCATCTGTCTGGTGGAAGCGCGCCATGGCGACACGATCAACGCGGATTTCGGGCCTTACGGCACCATTGCGTGTCATTTTCTGTAGAGTGGTTCCGGTTAAAACGGAATCGCTGGAACCGCTCTAAGTGATTGTTTTGTCGCATTATCCTACGCAAAACGGCTTCGCACTTTTGCTGGAAATGGTCTGGAGCGCCGTGCGTCCATTTGGACGCACAAAAATCACTCTAACTTTCTGAACTTACGCATCGTGCTTTCCAAAAATCGATTTCGATTTTTGGGCTGGTGCTGAAAGGACATTTCTGATGCCTGCTCCTCGAAATCAGTTCAAGGCCGCGCTCAAGCAGGGCCGCGCCCAGATCGGCCTGTGGCAGGCGCTCGCCAATCCCTATACGGTCGAAATCTGTGCCGGAGCCGGATATGACTGGCTGCTGCTCGATGGCGAACATGCGCCCAATGATGTGCCTCTTCTGGTTTCACAGCTTCAGGCCATGACAGGTTCAGCCTCGCATCCGGTCGTGCGGCCGCCTGTCGGCGAAACGTGGATCGTCAAGCAATTGCTCGATATCGGCGCGCAGACCCTGCTGATCCCCATGATTGAAAGCCGCGAACAGGCCGAAGCCATGGTAAAAGCCATGCGCTATCCGCCGCATGGGGTGCGTGGTGTCGGTTCCGCTCTGGCGCGGGCTTCTGCCTTCAACCGTATCCCCGATTATCTACAGACGGCCAATGACGAGGTTTGTCTTCTGTTGCAGGTGGAAAGCCGCGCGGGGCTTGCCAATCTTGATGCAATTGCCACGACCGAAGGCGTGGACGGCGTCTTCATCGGCCCTGCCGATCTTGCTGCCGATATGGGGCATCTGGGCAAACCGGGCGCGCAAGAGGTGCAGGACGCTGTGCGCGACGCACTTCAACGCATCATCGGGCACGGCAAGGCGGCGGGCATTCTCACGGGCGACCTTTCGCTTGCCCGTCATTATCTCGACCTTGGCGCAACCTTTGTCGCCATCGGCAATGATGTGACCTTGCTCGCGAATGCCACCACTAGGCTGCTTGCCGACTTCAAGACCACTGAGCCGGGCAGGCCAGCCAGCCCGGACGCAAGGGTCTATTGAGCCTGACAGGCCGCCTGTTTCATTTCGGCAAGGTGAAAAGTGCAGTTCCAGACAAAAGGAAGTGCAGGACCAGAGGGGTGCCCGTTGAGGCCGGGTTGGCGACCACGCAGCCCGCCGATCCACCACCGACGATGATATAGTCGTAAGCCCCGCTCATCAGCTTAGCACCGTCTGGATCGTGGTGAATTCCTTGAGGCCGTCCGTGCCGAACTCGACCCCGATGCCCGATTGCTTGACACCGCCAAAGGGTGCATTGGGCTGGATCGCGCCATGCTTGTTGATCCATGCCGAGCCGCATTCGAGCTGGAGGGCGACTGCACGCGCCTTTTCCACATCGCTGGACCAGACCGAACCGCCGAGGCCCGAGGGGTTGTCGTTGGCACGGCGGATGACCTAATCAATATCGCTATAGCGAATGATGGGCAGCACGGGGCCGAACTGTTCCTCATCGACCAGGCGCGTGCCGTTGTCGATATCGGCGACGAGTGTGATCGGATAGAAATAGCCGGGGCCTTCGGCTGCTTCACCGCCGATCAGAATGCGCGCGCCCTTTGCCCTGGCATCGTCCACAAGCTCGCGCACCTTGTTGAACTGCATGGCGTTCTGGACCAGGCCAAGAACGCTTTTCTCGTCAAGGCCGTCGCCGATAATGATATTGGCGGCATATTCGGTCAGATGGCGGCAGACATCGTCATAAATATGGTCATGGACATAAAGGCGCTTCAAGGCCGCGCAGGTCTGCCCGCTATTGATGAAAGCACCCCAGAAAAGCCCCTCTGCGATACGGGCGGGGTCGGCATCGGGCAGCACGATGCCCGCATCGTTGCCGCCAAGTTCCAGTGTCAGGCGCTTCAGCGTGGCCGCTGCGGAGGCCATGATTTTCCGGCCCGTTTCGGTGGAGCCGGTGAATGTCATCTTGGCAATGCCCGGATGGGCCGACAGGGCCGCGCCGATGCTGTTTTCGCCGGTGACGACATTGACCACGCCTGCCGGCAAAACCTCATTGATGATTTCGACAAGACGGATGGTGGAAAGCGGGGTGAGCGGGGAGGGCTTGATGACGACTGTGTTTCCGGTGCGCACCGCTGGAATGATGTGCCAGCAGGCGATCATCACCGGCCAGTTCCAGGGCGTGATGGAGCCGGTAACGCCGATCGGCTTGCGATGGATTTCGACGCGCCCCTCATTATCGTCCTGCACCACTTCCACAGGCAGGCCAAGCTCGGCTGTATGGCGGGTTCAGGCCATCGCGCCGCCCAGTTCAAACCGGGAGCCGAGGCCATTGAATGGCTTGCCCTGTTCGAGGGTCAGCAGGCGGGCGAGTTCTTCCGCGTGTTCGGAAAGCTTGTTGGCAATGGCCCGGCAAGCGGCTGCGCGCTCGGCATCGCCGGTTCGCGACCATGTCTGAAATGCGTTGGCCGCGGCTGCCACGGCACGATCCAGATCGGCTTCGCTCGCAAGCGGCATCAGGCCCACCACTTCACCGGTGGATGGATTGCGCACTTCGGCATGGTTGGGTGTGGCAACGTGTTCGCCGCCGATGAGCAGCGTGTACTGCTTCACAATGATATCCTCCCTTGACGTATCAAGAGAAGTATTGCCGCAGCAAGCGGTGCCGTCTTGGGGAGAAACGCGCCCCGGCTTGGACCGGAGCGCAAGCCTTTAGCAATCGCCGCCTTTCAGGAGGTCGGTCGGTGCGCAATCGAACAGTTCCTTGAAACTGCGATTGAAATAGGAAATGTCGTTGAAGCCTGCCGAATAGGCGACTTCGGCGATGGTGCCGCCCGATTTCTGCTCTCTCAACTGCTCGATTTTTTCCTTCGCCAGTCGCAGCCGCTTGTCGCGTATGACCATGGTGCAGGTAACGCCCATGCCTTGAAAATCCTGTTGCAGCGTGCGGATGGAAATACCGAGCCGGGTTGCAAGCCAGCGTGCGGAAAGCTCGGTTTCAGTCAGGTGCCGGTCGATCAGAAGATCGACGATTTGCAGGCGCTTGCTTGCGCTGTCGTGCAGGCTGTGCAGCGGGGCGCTTTCGCCGGTTGAATGAAAAGCCTGGCGCGTGGCGTTGAACATGAGCTGGCGCAGATGCTGCGAGGCCGAATCCGATTCCGTTGTTGCCATGATTTTTGCGATAAGCGCATGGAGCATATGCGCCATCGGATCATGGGCGGAAAGCTTGCGGGCTATGTCGAAAGGAATGCGGCTGTCGGAATACATCAATTGCCGCGGCAGATGCAGCGACAGGTGATTGGAAAAACGCCCGCCGAAATAAAAGGTTGTTGGCCGTGTGGAATCCACGAGGATGCATTCGCCGACATCGAGGATATTCTGGCGGTCGCCATGTTCAAGGCCGCAACTGCCCTCAAGCTGCACGATCAGAAAAAGATGTTCCTGCGCATCGCGGCGAATGTCGTCCCAGCCCCGGCTGATACAATCGAGATCGTTTGAAACATGGGCGAATTCCATGCCGCAGACGTCGATGCGCCGGGCCGCGCCCACCACGTCGTCGCCCCTTTCCACCGTCTGTGGATTGAAATTGCCACACACGGAGCGAAGGTCGCTTGACCACTGATCGTAGGAGATGGCTCTCCATGCGTCCGGTACGAGATTGCGATGGTGAACGAGATCCAACCTTGCCTCCCAACAGAGCCGGTGGTTCCGCGGCATGGAACGCCGGAAACGGGGGTGAAATATGCCTCCGGCACAATGTGGAGTCAATATAATTCACTTGTTAAATAATTTTGAATAAATAGAAGAACGAGAGGTCCACGCTGCTCTTTTCAACGTATTTTCGTTTGCCTGATGCGCGAACAACAGTAAAGCGCCCATTTTAGGCAGTCTCTACGCGGACAAGAGAGTAAATTGAGGTTACTTTATATTTGCCTTCATGCCCCACGGAAGGCGTGCGCGGACCTCCTCCCGCATTACCCCCAGGGCCAGGCTACATTGTCGTCGTCAATTGTAGCCTGGCCTGAATACCTCCATTAAGTTCCCTATGATCAAACTGGCCGCTTCTGCGGCCTTTTTTGTTGATCGAGTGTCTGTATAAACGGCCGTGCAAATCGGGTGTTTTGATATTGGGAACAGAGTTTAGAAGTTTATAAAGGCGCAAAAGGAAGCGGTTGTTGAGCACTATTGCAGTCACGGTTGCGGCGTTTCTGCAACGATGCGAAGCTTCCTTACTCTTATCAGGCGCGACGTGTGCCTGATGATACGATATCGAGATAAACGGCCAGCACAAGAATACTGCCCTTGATGATTTGCTGCCAGAATGTATCGACGCCCAGCATCGACATACCATTATCGAGGCTTGACATGATAAGCGCACCGACCAGCGCAGCAATCACGGATCCCACGCCGCCGCGCATGGATGTGCCGCCGATAAAGCATGATGCGATGGCATCAAGTTCGCCGCCCAAACCTGCCGATGGCGTACCGGCCGCAAGGCGCGCAGTCGTGGTGAGGCCCGCCACTGCCGCCATAAGTCCCATCAGCGCAAACACGGCCATTTTGACGAAATTCACGTTGACACCGGAAAAGCGCGTGGCTTCAGGATTGGAACCGACCGCATAAATATGCCGGCCGAAAACAGTCTGGCGGGAAATAACGGTGAAGACGCCAAGAATAACCAGCAGCACAAGAACCGGAACCGGTACGCCCTGATAGCTGTTGAGGACCAGGATAAAACCAAGGATCAGGATACCCGTGCCCAGAAGGCGAGCGGTTTCCATCGCCGGTGAAAGCGTTTGCAAATTGTGTTTGCGCTTGCTGGAACGGGTTCTGAGCGTAATCAGGACAAGCACTGTAAACAGCGCCATGGCACAGACATTGCCAAGCCAGCCGGGCAAATAGCCTTGCCCGATATATTTGAACTCGGGCGAAATCGGCGCAATGGTGACACCGCCCATGATACCCAGCACAATACCGCGAAACACCAATTGCCCGCCCAGCGTAACGATGAAGGACGGAATGCCGAGATAGGCGGTGAGCCAGCCGTTGAAACCGCCAAGCACTCCACCCAGCACCAGAACCGTAGCGATAGTGGCCCATAACGGCCAGCCGTAAACCACATCGAGCACCGCCGCGACACCGCCTAACAGGCCGAGCAAAGCCCCCACCGACAGATCGATTTCACCCGCCACGATGACAAACACCATGGCTGAAGCCAGCATGCCGGTGATTGCCATCTGGCGCAAAAGATTGGAGAAATTGCGCGCGGTGAGAAACTGCGACCGGCCCATCTCGGGATCGTAGGTCATGATGGCGAAGAATGCCCAGATCAGGGCGACAACAATCAGCAGTGCCACGATTTTGTATTCTGAGAGAAATTTTCTGAGGCTTTTGCCTGTCAACGTCATGTCATGCACCAGTTGAATAAGAGCGGTTCCAGTTAAAGCAGAGCCGCTGGAACCGCTATAACCATTTGTTTTTACGCATGTCTCCCGAAACCGGTTTCCACTTTCGGGAGACATGCTCTCGCTGCGGACAAATGTTCAAAAACTAGGCCGCGTTGGTTGCAGGCTTGCCAATTGCAGCGGCAAGAACCTTCTCCTGTGTAAGATTTTCATTCGGGAAATCGCCGCGCAATTTGCCCTCGCCAATGACGAGAACACGATCACTGATCCCAAGGACTTCCGGCATTTCCGACGAAACCATCAAAATCGATACGCCCTGCCTGGCGAGCGCGAATATCAGCTTGTAAATTTCATATTTCGCGCCGACATCGACGCCGCGTGTGGGCTCATCAAGAATGAGCACTTTCGGATCAGGCAGCATCATCTTTGAAAGCACGGCCTTCTGCTGATTGCCGCCAGATAGCGAGGCAATGGCAAGCATCGGATCGGCGGTCTTGACCTTGAGTCTCAAAATCTCACGCTGGATCGCCACGAGTTCCGCGTCTTTATCGATGAGGCCTCGTAGCGAAAAGCGATCAAGCACGGAGATCGTCATATTGTGGCCAACTGGCATGATCGGCAGGATGCCATCGCGTTTGCGATCTTCCGGCACCATGCAAATGCCTTGGCGCACCGCATCGCGCGGCGTGCGGATTTTGATTTCCTTGCCTTCCAGAAAAACCTGCCCCTGACAGGCGCCCGGCCAGACACCAAACAAGCTCGATACGAGTTCTGTACGCCCGGCACCCACAAGGCCCGCAATGCCCAAAATCTCACCGCGCCTTAGCGCAAACGAAACATCGTCGACCACCTTGCGGTCAGGATTGGTCACATCCCAGCAACTTATATTGCGGGCTTCAAACATCACCTCGCCAATGTCATGGGGTTCACGCGGGAAGAGGTTCTTCATCTCACGCCCGACCATCATCGTGATGATATCGGGCGTTGTCAGTTCGGACATCGGACGTGTCGCGATATGCGCGCCATCACGAATAACCGTTACCGTGTCGGAGATTTCCGCCACTTCATCGAGTTTGTGAGAGATGTAAACGCAAGCCATGCCCTGCTTTTTGAAGTCCTTGATCAGGTCGATGAGAACCCGGGTTTCTGAAGCGGTCAGGGCCGAGGTTGGCTCGTCAAGGATCAGAAGCTTGGCATTTTTGTTGATTGCCTTTGCAATCTCGATCAACTGCTGCTTGCCGCCTGAGTAATGATAAACCGGCAATGCGACATTGATATCGTTTATCTTGAGCCGAGCGAGCAGTTCGGCTGCCCGTGCATTCATCTGGTCATAATCAATGAAACCGCCTGTGGTTGGCTCGCAACCAAGGAAGATATTCTCCGCGACCGACAGGTGTGGCACCATCATCAGTTCCTGATGGATGATGACAATACCCGCAGCTTCGGTATCGCGAATGCCACTGGCTTTAAGTTCTTTGCCTTCCCAGAAAATTTCACCAGTCCATGTGCCATGGGGATAAACACCCGACAGCACTTTCATCAGGGTGTACTTGCCCGCCCCGTTTTCACCGCACAGCCCGACACATTCTCCCGCGCGCACTTTCAGGTAAATGCCATCCAGCGCCTTGACGCCGTTGAACTCTTTACCGATGTTTCGCATTTCCAAAAGATATTCGGACATCAAAAATAACCTTACAGTATTTTTGCAGTATCCGGCATTTAAATCCCGATTCTGGAGTTTCGCTGGGAAAAAATGCCAGATCTATGCGAGGCCAGATGTTAAAATAAAGATTTTCACCATCTGGCCCCACAAACTGTTATCAGCTTTGCAGAACAGAAGGTTTATTTCCCTTCAATCTGTTCCTTGGTGTAGAAGCCGTCCTTTATATAGATGTCGATATTATCCTTGGTCACAGCAGTTGGCGTCAGCAGAAGCGTATCGACGTCCTTTGAACCATTGTTGATCTTGCCGTTGAACTCGGGCTTTTCATCACGCACCATCTGCACGGTGAGCTTTGCTGCTTCTTCCGCAATCAGCTTGAGCGGTTTGTAAACGGTCACGGTCTGCGTACCATCGACCAGACGCTTGACGGCTGCCAGATCGCTGTCCTGACCGGAAACCGCAGTCTTGCCTGCAAGGCCCTGTGCTGCGAGCGCCTGAATTGCGCCGCCTGCCGTGCCGTCATTGGAAGCAACGACGGCATCGATCTTGTTTTGTGTGGCGGTCAGCGCATTTTCCATGATGGAGAGCGCTTCGGTCGGGCTCCATTCCTTGACCCATTGCGAACCAACGATCTTGACCTTTCCGGAATCCATGGCCTCCTTCAGCGCTTTTTCCTGACCGGCACGCAGCAGCTTCGCATTATTGTCGGTTGGCGAGCCGCCGAGCAGGTAATAATTACCTTCCGGCTTTGCTTTCAGCACGGCTTGCGCCTGCATGAAACCAACGCGCTCATTATCGAAGGAAATGTAGGCATCGATATCGGCATTCAGGATCAGGCGATCATAGGAAAGAACCTTGATCCCCGAAGCTTTTGCATCGGCGACAACCGCGTCGAAAACCTTTGAATTCATCGGAACGATCACGATGGCATCAACGCCCTGCGAGATCAGGTTTTCGACCTGCTTGACCTGCTTTTCTTCGTTGCCGTCAGCCGACTGGACGTTGACCTTTGCCCCCAGCTTCTCCGCTGCCGCGATGAAATAATCGCGGTCGCGCGCCCAGCGCTCCACGCGCAGATCGTCAATGGAAAAGCCGATAACCGGATGTTCAGGCGATGCAAACGCGGGCGTTGCACCCATTGCCCCAATACCGAGAGCTGCCGCGACCAGCGCGCCTGCCAGAAAATTACGACGTTTCATGCACGTTTCCTCCAACCACCGCCGGCTTTGTGCCGGTTGATAAAAGACCTCGCCCCGGACAAACCCTCCCCGGAGTCGGGCACGACAAAACGGCTTCCGAAGAGGCCGTTTACTCTTTATCTGGCTGATCCTCCCTGCGGTGCCGTGCACCAAGATCACCCCATCAGAACCGCACGCTCAGGCATGTGGTCCCATCCTCGGATGCAATTGATACGTGAAGAAGCATGAATAGCAAGCATTTTTGATTTACGTACCTCATTTATTTTCGTGTTCCTCTCCAAGAAGTGAAAAGAAATCCACCGTGCATGATAGCCGGGGCTCGTGCGCCAGGCCCTGTTATGTCGATTTTATTTGCCGGATCATGATAATGCCCTTGTGCAAAGCCTGCGCAGCAAGCTTGTAGCTTCTACAGAAGGAGGTTGGGTGCCCGTTCCGGGCGCCGGGGACGCAATTTCAATATGATATCGCTTTCTTACGATAGAGACATCCGGCCTGTTGACTTCGCTATTTCCAGCCACATTTTCTCAGGTGACGAGTTTAACTCATAAAAGCAGCATATGTGATGAGGTCTCTATGCCGAAAACGTGGATGATATATGGGGCGAACGGCTATGCGGGTGAATTGATCGCTCGCGAAGCTGTGCGGCGCGGCCTCAAGCCCGTTCTGGCCAGCCGCAACCGCCCGGCCGTCGAGGCATTGGCGGCAGAACTTGGCCTCGAATTTTGCAGTTTCGGCTTGGACAATCCGGCACTTGCATCGCAACAGATTGAAGGATTTGCACTGGTTCTCAATTGCGCCGGGCCATTTTCAGTAACGGCTGCGCCCATGATGGAGGCATGCCTGCATTGCCGGGTGCATTATCTCGACATCACCGGCGAGATTAATGTGTTTGAACTGGCGCAGTCGCTTAATGCGTCAGCGAAGGCTGCGGGCATCGTAATATGTCCGGGCGTGGGCTTCGATGTTATCCCCACCGATTGCATCGCTGCCGCGCTCAAAGCCGCGCTGCCGGATGCCACCCATCTGGCCTTGGGTTTCGATACCCGATCCGGATTGTCGAAGGGCACGGCCAAAACTTCGGTAGAAGGTTTGGCGCAAGGCGGCAAAGTGCGCCGCGACGGCAAAATTGTTGCGGTGCCGCTTGCCTATCATAAGCGCCGGATAGATTTTGGCGATGGTGATAAAGAGGCCATGACGATACCCTGGGGCGATGTCGCGACCGCCTATCACACCACTGGCATTCCAAATATCGAAGTTTTTATTCCAGCATCGCCTGCCCTGATAATGGTCGCAAAACTTGCCAATTACGTCCGTCCCCTGTTGGATCTGGCAAGCGTGCAAAAACTATTGAAAGCCTATATCGATAAAACAATAGAAGGACCTAATGAGGAAATGCGGGCGCGCATGCCCACCTTTGTCTGGGGGGAGGCCGTCAATGCACGCGGTGAAAGAAAAACCGCCCGTATCCGCACCGCCAACAGCTATAGCGTGACCATTACCGGCGCGTTGGAAATCATCGATTATCTTTTGACGAACGAACCGGGTGGGGGTGCCTTTACGCCAGCGCAATTGCTTGGTCCGGGCCTGGTGGAACGTCTGCCGGAATCAGGTCCCCTGGAAATCATTTAGAGCGGTTATCTGTTTGTTTTCACACAGAAACGATCTCTTTTTGCCAGAACATCTTCAGCAATAGAGCATCTCCAGCAAAAGTATGAAACGGTTTTGCTGGAAATGCTCTCGTGGGTCTACCAACGTACGCGCAGACCCACATAACCCGCGATGACATTGCTATCGCCAAAATTCTGCAGGCTGGTATCAAACCGCGTTTCGCCATAGAGCGAATATTTGCTATCCGCCCAATCATAGGTTCCACCCAGACCGATACCACCACGCAGGCGCTCGTTGCCGCTCACAAAGCGCACACTCGAAACATCCACCTTGGACGCTCCCGCAAATCCGTAATAAAGGTTTCCGATACCGTAGATGTGCATGGCCACCCGTCGTCCTTGAGCGTCGAGCCATTCGGCATCCCGGTTTATGGCAAGGCCAAGCCGCCCGGTCAGATCGTGATCGTTCTCAGGCGAAACACTGGTGTCGAATGCGTCCTTGAAGTCATCGAAACGGATTGCGGAATAGGCAAGCTGAGCTTGTGGGGTGAGCGACCAGCCTTCTCCAATCTCGATCTTCTGGCCCGTTTCAACACTCAAGCTGTAGCCCACGGCGCGGTTTCCATCGACGAGCTGACGACCGAGCGTTGCTGAATTCAGATCGCTGTCAAACCAGTTGATCTGTGCCACGCCGTCAATATAGAAGTCGCTTTCTCCATACCATGTCAGCGTTGCACCAGCGCCATATCCTGACGATTCGATAGAGCCGTTACCGAAAGGCGACGAGACGGAAGAAGAAACGGTTCCATATTGCACATAAACGCCGCCGATAAATTTTCCGCTCGCCGTCTCCGTAAACATGCCGTCAATGCCGGTCTGGAATTTCCAGATATCCGCGTCATAACTGGCGCGGCTCGTGGATTGTTTGGGGTCGAATTCGGCGTGCGCTGCTTCGATGCGCGCCCGGATGCCATTATTGCCCGAAGGGCCTGCACCATTTTCGTCGCTTTGGGCAGGCACAGGGTGCTTGGCCCAGACCCGATTGCCGACGCGCTGTTGCAACGTTCCCAGCTTGTTTAGTTGTTGCAGGGAACCTGCATAGCTTTCATAAAGTGGAACACCAGGCTGATAAAGCGGTGTTTCGGGGTCCGTCGGGTTGGTTGGTGTCTCTGGGTTGAGCAAAGCCGATCGCAAATACCAGTTACCATCGGCTGGTGTAGATACACCGCCCTTGTAAAGTCTGTAACCATAAGCACCGGCGACAACGGCTTGTTCACCGTTGAACATATAGTCGCCTGCGAGCAGGAACATACCGTTTGATGCGCCGCCCACCTGAATGATCTTGATACCTTCAACTGTCTGAGCGCCAAGGCCACCACGATTGGTCACACTGACCTGTGTTGTCCCGGCCGTATCACCGTCGATAACAAGCCGATTGGTGAGCGAGGTATCGTCACCGAGAACCGTCGCGATTTCGAGCCTGCCATCTTTACCGGTATAATTACCGTTGACCGTCAGCGAACCAAAACCTTCCTGATCCAGTGCTATCACACCGCTATTGGTGGTCGCACCAACCCGGCCAGTGGCTTCCAGTCGTCCATCAATACCAACATTCATGGTGCCGCCAAGTGCACCCGTTAAGGCAAGCGTTCCACTGGCGATACTGGCATCACCATTGTAAGTATGGTCATCGCCTGCCAGCTCAAGCCTGCCTGCGCCGGTTTTGACAAATGCACCGGCGCCCGAAAGCACGCCGTCGATTTTCAGCGTGGTTCCTGTATCTATGTCCAGCGTACCTGCCTGATCGATCGTTCCGGAACGATCGATGGTCATATCTGCCGTGGTGTTGAGTGTGCCACCATCCAGGATGAGTTCGCCTGTCCTGGTCCCCAGCGCACTGTCTTTCGCCACCTGTAGTGTGCCGCCGGTAATTTTGGTGCCACCGGTATAGCTGTTGTCGCCAGTAAGAATCAGCGTTCCCATGTCCGCTTTGATGAGTTGCGAAGCGCCGGTGATTTCGGCGTCGATCGAGGCCACCGTATCGGTGCCACCTGTCGTGCCATCGCCGACGCGGATCGTCGAACCGGACGCACCAACCAGGTTGATGGCATCGCCGTTCACGATATAGCCATCGGTGACGAACTGTATGCCGGAGACATTGATTGCCCCCTTGCTGTCATCGACAGTGACTGTTCCTTTTTCGCCTGTAAATACAGCGAATGTGGCATCCTGGAATGGCGCATTGATGTTGCCTGTTTCGGTCCAGTTATCATTGCCATTGTCGGGAGCAGAGCCGAAAGCTTGCCAGATACCGTTACCGCCTTCGATTTTGCCATTGTTCTTGTTTTGCGGATCGGCTCCATCCCAGAAGCGCAATGCAAGACCCGCCGTATTGACCAGATTGATCTGCTGTGCAACCGAGGTCTGGACATAGAAATCCGGTGAAGGAAGATTAACGGTCCAGGCATTTTGGCTCAGTGTGCCGGTATAGTTGAAGACGCGATAGATGCCAGGATCCATTGTCCCGCCGGCACTTGTATCAACCTGAAGCGTGCCGGCGAGCACGAGATCGCCGCCGACATTGATCAGATCATTCAAAGGTCCGCCCGGAATATTGGCCTGACCGAAGCTGAAGCTCTGTGTCGAACCGCTGGCGAGGGTGAGATCTCCGTTGATGTTGAGCGTTCCCGGTGCCATTCCAAAACTACCCGGATTGATTGCGCCGCCGCTGGCCACCGTAACGTCGCCGCCGATGGTGCCGGTGCCGCCCAGCGTGCCGCCCGGATTGACGGTGGTGAGCCCTGTCGCCATCGATTGATCACCGTCGATATAGAGGCTGCCGGCCGTGACTGTGGTTAGGCCAGCATAACTGTTATTGCCGGTTAGCAATGTTGCGCCGGAACCGTTCTGGCTCACAGAGCCTGCGCCGGAAATGGTGGCCGAGAACGTGGTGCTGGCATCATCATGGTTGAAGTTGATCTGGTTGCTGCCCACGGCCATTGTGACCGTACCCGCATCCAGCGTACCCGCATGGGCTGGGCTTCCGCCTGCCGCAGCACCAATATTGAGCACGGCATTACCTGGCCCCATGGCCAGCGCTCCGCCGCCCACCTTGACCACACCGCCATCGGCGATGGTGATGCTGCCTCGTGCTGCATTCGCTGCGCTGTTGGTTATGGCGAGCTCGCCGGTCGTCTCGAAGCGGGATCCCGCGCCTGTAACGACCAGATCTGTCTCAGGATTGTTGATGCCGGTATCGGCGTAGCCGATCACTGCAGACCCGGCAGTCACGACACCGCCATCGTCCACGGTGATCGAACCCCTGCGGGCATATAGGGCATTGGCAATGGTCCATTGCGATCCTGCTCCTGAAATCGTTACCTGACCAGTTGCATCCATCGGAAGCTGCCCTCCGACGAATACGCTGGCGCCAGACGAAATCATGGTGCCGCCGTCGAGAATATCGACCGTCGCCGTGCCCGCCAATCCAAATGTGGCGATGCCGGTTTGCGTCATTTGCGATCCGGACCCGGCCACGGTGATTGTAGAATTCGTTCCGGTTGCGTTGCTCGTGGTGAGGCTGTCAAATGATGCTGTGCCACCATCGCGCACTGTCACGGTGCCGGTGCCCACAACGGAAGCACCAGCCCCGGTTGCAAACTGCGAACCGCTTCCATCAATGAGAACTTCAGCGCCGCCATCGACGGTAAGGCTTGCTGTTCCCTTGATCTGGCCACCAGCTTGCAGTGCCAGTGTGCCAGCGGAGACCGTCGTTTCCCCCGTATAGGTACTGGTGCCCGTCATGGTCAGCGTGCTGGATCCGTTCTTGGTCAGGGTGCCCGTGCCGGAAATCGATCCCGTATAGGCAAGTGTGCCTGCGCGATCAAAGACAAGCGCACCATTATTGACAATGTTGCCGTCAATACTGCTGTCGGTACCTCTGTTTCCGATTTGAAGCGTGCCGGCTGTGATCGTCGTGCCGCCGGTATGGGCGGCGGTCCCGGATAGAAGCAGCGTACCCGTTCCGCTTTTGGTGAGTGCACCTGTGCCGCTTATGGGCCCTGAAAGCGAGAGGGTCGTGCTCGCATCTGTCAGCAGGGTTCCTGCTCCCGTCAAGATGATCGCCCTGTCCGTTGCGATGTTCGCGGTCGTATTGAGCGCACCGCCATCGAAGCTGATATCGCTCGACGCGACGCCCAGATTATCGTCACTGGAAATCCGTATCGTGCCGCCATTGATTGCCGTACCGCCGGTATAGCTATTTGCGCCGGTCAGCACGAGCGTGCCAGCATCGGTCTTTTCAAGCTGCGTATTGCCAGTGAGTACGGAGTTGATGGTCGCGATATAGGCCGCCCCGGCGGTTGTTCCGTCGCCAACGCGGATTGTGGATTGCGGACCGGTCAACTCCAGCTTGTCACCAGTCACCGCATAGCTATCGATTGCAAACTGCATGCCTTCGGCCTTTACCTGACCGAGGCTGTTATCAATCGTTACGGTGCCAGCCGTGCCCGTGAAAATGGCAAATGCTCCGTCCGAATAGGAAGCATTGATATTGCCTGTCGCGTCGGTCCAATTGTTGTTACCGGAGCTGTTTTGCCAGGTACCGTTGCCACCATCGACGGCGCTATTGAACTTCGGACCGACATCGCCGTCCCAGAAATTGAAATTCGTACCGCCCGCAAGAAGGTTGACCTGTCCTGCCACAGCGGTCTGGATTGCACCGGCACCGTTTGGCAACATGCCGATATCCAAGCCATTATCGGTGAGGGAGCCTGTGTAGTTTATCAGGCGATAGATACCTGGACCGTAGCTACCACCCGCTGTTTCTGCGACATCCAGCGTCCCATCGAGTGTGAGATTGCCCTTGACCTCAATCAGGTCGTTCAATGCTCCGCCCGCCACACCGGCCTGTCCGAGCTGCATGGACAGGATGGAACCAGCACTCAATGCAAGGCTGCCGTTGATGGTCAGCGTTCCTGCGCCGTTGCTGCCGGGGGCGAGGGCGCCATCGGTGACGACCACGTTACCGCCGATAATGCCTGAGCCGCCGAGAATGCTGCCATTGGCCACGCTCGTTTGTCCCGTTGCTGCGGATTGATCGCCATTTACGAGCAGTGTTCCGGCACTGACCGATGTTGCGCCGGTATAACTGTTTGCTCCTGTCAGAATGGTCGTGCCAGAACCGGACTGAGTAACGAAGCCTGCGCCGGAGATCAGACCGCCATAGTTCAGCGTATCGGAACGGTTGAAGATAAGGCCGCCGTCCGTCACGACAATATCGCTGGTGAGCGAGCCTGTGGTGCCTCCATTGCCGATTTTCAGCAAGCCTTTATTGATGTTGGTAGGGCCGGTGAAGGTATTGTTGCCCGTTAGAACCCCGGTGCCGTCGTCATTTTTGGCAAGGGTCGTCTTGCCGGTACCGGCATCGCCGATCGAACCTGCAAGCGTGTTGTCGCCAGTATTCTTGCCGCCAAGTGCGATTGTGCGTGCTTGGTTGTTATCGGCAAGCGCGACTTGCCCGGTATCCGTAAAAACAATGGCGCCCGAACCGGATGATTCGATATAGGTCAGGCCGGACGCGAGCGTAAACAGCCTGTCGGTCGTGTCCCCCGTACCGAGGTAGCGCAGTGTGGAGTCATTACCGATGATAAGGTTGGAGGCAGCCGAGGATGAAGCGCCGATGCTGGAAGCCAGTACACCATTCGCGAGCTTGTCTACACTCAGAACGCCGCCATTGATCTTGGTGACGCCGGTATAGGTGCTGTCGGAATTGGTGAGAAACCAGGTTCCGGTATCGGTTTTGGTTAGTGAGGTGATGCCGCTACCATTATTGGTTAGTTGTGCGCCACGTTCGTTGTCATCGGTGTTGGTACCGGCAAGCGTCAGCGTCAGCGTCTGCGCCGTGTTGGCTGCCGCGAAGGTGACGGCGGCGTTGCTGGTGAACAGAATGGCGCCGGTACCCTCGGATTCGATGGAATTTCCGCCGGACGCGCCTAACGTGAACTGACGATCTGTGCTATCTCCCGAGCCGGTATAGCGCAACACTCCGCCATTGATAACGAGATTATCAGCGTCGGCGCTGGACATGCCGATTGAGCTGACGCTGCCGCCATCAGCCAGGCAGGAGACCTCCAGGACGCCGCCATTGATTGTCGTGCTTCCACTATAGCTGCTGGCGCAGCCGGTCAGTCTCTGGGTCCCATTCCCGTTTTTAACAAAATTGCCGATGCCGGTGATGGCGCCCGTGTAGGATGTACCGTTGGAGTTGCCCGACGAAATGGTCAGGGTAGCACCGCCCAGGGCGACATTGCCACCGAGTGCCCCACCGCCTGAAAGGCTCGTAACGCTCGTGTCGAAGCCATCCAGGTCCAATATTGCCCCGGCGGCGTTGGACAGGCTCATACTGCCGCCACCGAAGGCGCCGGATGACCCTGCCCGCAGGGTGCCGGCGTCAACCGACGTGCCGCCCCTGTAGCTGTTGGAATTCATCAGAACCAGCGTGCCTGTATCCCTCTTTTGCAAGGCTCCGGTACCAACCACCTGGCCGGAAAAGGTCAGCGTTGTCGCGGCATCGGTAACGCTAATGGCACCAGTGCCGCCCTGGATAGTGAAGCCGCGATCGGTGGTTACTGTGTTGCCGGTATAGGAAAGCGTTCCGTTATTGAGAACGAGATTGTCAGGTGCGTTGCTCGACGCGCCGATACTACTGGCCTGGCCGCCATTCTTAAGACAATCGACTGAAAGTGTACCGTTGCTGGCGATTGTGGTCTTGCCCGTATAATCGCTGTTGCAGCCGCTCAGTGTCTGCGTTGAGCCACCCGTTCTGGTAAAGCCGCCTGTGCCGGTGATTTTGCCTGTGAAACTGTTGGCAGCAGATCCACTCGATGTCAGCGTGTTGCCGCCAAGGTCCACCGTGCCAGCGCCAAGCAGACCGGAAACGGTGATGTCATAGCCACCAAGCTCCAGCGAAGCACCATTGCCAACAGTCATCAATCCGGACGGGCCGAAGGCTTGTGCCGATCCTGCGCGTAGCACGCCTGCGTTGACAGCCGTATTTCCGGTATAGGTGTTGGTGCCCGAAAGAATGAGCGTGCCGTCGCCCAGTTTGGTCAGTCCGTCTGTACCAACTGCCGTTCCGCTCATGGACAATGTAGTCCCGGCATTGGCCACGCCGATGCTCCCATTTCCCGCGCCAAGTGTGAAACTGCGATCGCTGCTGGTGGTTGAGCCAAGATAATTCAGCGCGCCGCCCGCCAGAATGAGATTAGTGGCATCACTGCCGGATTTTCCGAGACTGCTAACCTGTCCGCCATCGGCGAGCGTGCTCACCGCAAGCGTGCCGCCACTCACTGTGGTAGCACCGATGTGATCATTGCTGCCGTTCAAAAATGTGAGTGTGCCGGCCCCTTTCTTTTCAAAGCCCGCATCATCGGGACTGGTAACAAGCCCGCTGAATGCGAGATTGCTGCCGCTGCCTGTGACCTCAATCACACGCGCCGGGCCGCCATTGACCAGTGTGAAGCCGCGATCTGTCGTTACTGATCCGCCAGTATAACGGAAGGTTCCACTTTCAAGCATGAGATTGGCCGGATCTGCCGTTGATTGGCCAATGCCGCTCGCCATGCCGGCATTTGCCATTTGAGTGACGGTCAATATACCGCCGCTCAATGTTGTTACACCGCTATAGGTGTTTTGACCCGTCAGCGTTACGCTGCCAGCACCCGCTTTGGTAAAGCCAATCGCGCCGCCATTGTCGGTAATTGTCGATTGTATGGTGAAAGTGCCGGTTCCGGTTTGCAGCACGCCGAGGACCCCGCCTCCCGCAATGCCGGTTAGAGAGCCACCATTTATCGTTTGATTGGTATTGCCAACCGTATTGGCAACGATGATTGTGCCGTTGACACCAAGTGTTTGGCCAGCGGCAATGGTCACGGTCGAATTTGCTGCTGCCGTATATTTCAGGCCGCCCAGTTGCAGGCCGGTACCGACGGTGCCAAAATAAGGCGTATTGGCTGCGCCACCGGCATCGCTGACAATATCGCCATTGGCCCAGGTCCCGGCATCATCCTTATTGGCGTAGTCGCTTTCATCAAGAGCCTTGATTACGCCACCATCAACCTTGGCATAGTCGGTACTGTTGACGGTTGCCCAGCCGCCGAGCGTGGCGCTCGTTGTGGTGATGGTCGTATCGGCATTAATGCCGAAATCAATAAAGCCGCCAGTGCGATTGATGGCGCCCAGATTGAGCGTCAGGGTGCCACCCGACCCTGATGTGGTTGTGATTTTATTATTGCCGGCGGTGACGTTCACACCATCGACAGTCTGGCTATTGGCTGCGTTGTCCATGCCAATAACATTGAACGTTCCGCCCGCAAGATTCAGCGTTGAGCTGGTAGACAGAATATTGTCCGTCAATGCGGTTGCATTCTTGAAATTAAGCGAAATCGCGCCGCCATTGATGGTGGTATCGCCTGTGAAGCTGCTGGCGCCTGTGAGGGTCAGTGCTGGTGCCTTGTTTTAGCAGGTTGCCGCTTCCGGTCATACTGCCGGCAAAATCGGTGCTGGTAGAACCTTTTACAGTCAGCGTTGCGCCGCCCAAATTGACATTGCCGCCGGTTCCACTGAGCGAACTGAGCGTCGTATCGAAGGCGCCGAGATCGAGTGTGCCACCATTGACTGTCGCGGCCTTCGGCGTGGTGCCGAGCGCTTGCATATTGCCCACGACAAGCGTGCCGCTATTCACCCCTACATCGCCGGTAAATGTGTTGGCGCTGGACAATATCCAGCTACCTGCACCGTCGACGCGTAAATTGCCTGTTCCAGAAACAGTGCCGGCAAGCGTGTTGGTGCCCGCAAAGCTTCCGCCAAGCGTGAGCGTCCCGGTCAGCGCAACATCACCGCTCAGTGTAAGCGCGCCCGTGCCATCGTTTGCCAGAATGGCATTGTTTTGTGCCGTGAAGTTGCGATCGCTGCTGTCACCGGCACCCAAATAGCTCAGTATACCGCTGTTGATGGAGATAGCGCCCGCCGCGCCGGTGCCTGTGCCAAGCGCGCTGGGGTCGCCGGTGTTCTTCAACGAGCCAACCTGGACAGTTATGTTCTGGATTATTGCCGCGCCGCCGAAAGTGTTGTCGCCGCTCACCTTGATGGCGCGACCCGCCGTTCCGCCAAAGACAACGCCTACGCCATTGTTGTTGCTGCTGATTGTGCCAAGCAGTTCGATATCGGCTGTTCCTGCGTCGAAATTGATATTACGGGCCGAAAGGCTGGAATTCGTATGATTATTGAAGATATTTCCCGTCAGCGTCAATGTGCCGCTGCCCCGGTTGGAGATCGTGGAATTTGCATAGAACCGCGAGCTAAGCTGCCAGTTACGATTGGAACTCCCACCGCTGCCGGTATAAGTCGCAGAGGCACTAGCAGAGCTTCCTACAACGAGCGAGATCGTGCCGGCAGCCTCATCCACAGGCGCACCCAGCGCGCTTACTTCACCGAGATTGCCGATCGAACTAAAAAACAGAGTGCCGCCACTCGATAGAGACGTCTGGCCGGTATAATCATTGCTATCGTCACTGAGCGTGACGCTGCTGCTGGCTCTTAGCCCGCCGGCACCGGTGAAATGCGCATCGCCGACACCTGCGCCACCAATCGCCGCCTGCCCCCCTGTTAGGGTGACACTGCGACCGGCAAGCGACCCACTGCTGTTCAGGCCAGCTCCATTTGCCAGAGAGATCTCATTGGCTGCCGCGCCGAGCGCAGCTGAACTGTTGACTGACAAGGTACCGCCAGTGACAATGATATTGCCGCTGAAGGTATTGGCACCCGTCAACGACAGTATACCGTCTCCCGCCTTGGTCAGTCCGTTTGTACCAGCAAGTACGCTATTGATTGTCGTCGTGCCTGAAGATGTGGTGATCGTGGGCGTGGCAGTGCCGAGCGTCAGTGTGTTGCCACTCAAAATGTAGCCCGTCGTTTCAAACGTCATCGCACCGACAGTGATCGGGCTACCAAGCGTTACTGTTCCGGCAGTACCACCGAAAATAGCCGTATCGAACGCCGCGTTGTTCCAGGCGGAATAAGGACCGCTAACGCCATCGCCGCTTGGACTCCAGAAGGCATTACTCGTATTCCAGGCGCCAGACCCTCCGCGCCCCACAGCGGTGCCATTGGAATCCCAGTAGCGATCAGACGCTGCTGCGGTTCCCGCCATCACAAGAGAAATAAGCGATAATTGCAGTGTACGGGAAAATGCCCAACCAATGGCCGGTGCCACATGCGGGGCATAGCTGGCAACTTTGCCTTTCCATTTGGTCATGCGCCCGCCGCGCAAGATGCGGAACCATGCAGGAGCAGTCTGTTGCTCACGCTTGAACTGCGTAAAATCCTGATTGGCCAAATTAGGCATATCTCAACCCCGCCTCTGTCATTTACCACATCAATTCGCGGTCATTTCAAAAGGGAGGTACGAGTATTCTGTTATTCATAAGCAAAAAATGCCCGGGATCATGTTGATGCAACTGCGTTTCAACATCATCCCAGACGTTTATAGGTGATCGTTATTGATCGCATCATATTTCAATAAATTAAGCAAAGCCCCTCGTACGCATCTCTTCTATGCTTAAGGTGGAAATTAGCGTCGTGTCCCGATCAAGCTTGCGCCAGAACGTCGCCTAGACAAATGCGATCCCCATAAGCCAAAATGATTCTCCTGAATATATTACAACAAATTTTGAATAATTTAAAGACTAATAGTTATGCGTCTATTTTGACGTCTATAAGAAAGTAATTTTATAATAAAATTGTTCTATATTATTATATGTTTACATTAAAATATACTAAATATACATGTTTCCCGTCATGTCTTGCTGAAAACGAAATTTCTGGCATTCCTCGATTAGGGCTTTCTTAATATTTATACCTTAGGAATGGCGATATGGTGGGTCCCGTGTGTTCGCGGCGACAGGCATGATGCCGCTCCACCATGCCGGTAATCTGAAATCCGGCCTGTCCCTCAGATTGTTTTTCCCAAGGGGCAAAAAACTATGGCTAGCATTCTTACAAACTCGTCGGCTCTGACCGCTCTCCAGACGCTTGCTTCGACCAACAAGTCGCTGGAATCGACCCAGAACCGTATCTCGACCGGTCTTCGTATTTCTGAAGCTTCGGATAATGCTTCGTACTGGTCCATCGCAACGTCGATGAAGTCCGACAACAAGGCCAATTCGGCTGTTCAGGACGCTCTCGGCCTCGGCGCCGGCAAGGTCGATACCGCTTATTCCGCGATCAACAAGATCCGTGAATCGGTTGACGACATCAAGACCAAGCTTGTTTCGGCTATGGGTGCGAGCACAGAAGACAAGGGCAAGATCGAAACCGAAATCAAGTCGATCGTCGCTAATATCAACTCGGCTCTCAGCAATGCCAACTACGCGGGTTCCAACCTGCTGAATGGCCCGACGACCGATCTCAATGTTGTAGCTTCGTACAATCGTTCCGGTAACGCCGTCGCGGTTGACAAGATCACTGTCAAGGCTACTGACACTGATGCGAAGACCATGGTTAAAGATATCGTAGATGCGGGTTTCTTCACTTCGGCCTCGGACGATACTGCTATTGGTACGGCTCTGAATACGGTTGAAACCGCTCTTGCTTCTCTCGCAACCGGCGCTGCGACGCTCGGTGCGGCCAAGTCGCAGATCGACAGCCAGAAGAGTTTCCTGTCGGGTCTTCAGGACTCCATCGAAAAGGGCGTCGGTACGCTCGTCGATGCCGACATGAACAAGGAATCGGCACGTCTGTCGGCTCTCCAGGTTCAGCAGCAGCTTGGCGTTCAGGCTCTGTCGATCGCCAACTCGTCGAACCAGTCGATCCTGTCGCTGTTCCGCGGCTAATAAACCGGACCGTTTCAGGCAAACAGGGGGGGGGAGTATCCAGCCCGGCCAGATCGGTTTGGATACTTCAGGCGGGGAGGACGGGCGCGGAATGAATTCCGCGCCCGTTCTTCTTTTTGCCCGACATCCTGTCTGGCAAGCCGCACCGCATCCTCATCGCCACTTTCGCGCAAGCTTCGCGCATTAGCTTGCGTTCAACAGGATGGCGGTGGTGTGGATGCAGCAGAATTTCCAGCAATTGATCGAACAGCTCAAGGGAACGCTCGGCAAGCTTGGTGCGCGAAAGCTCATCGCGCTCGGCCTTGTAGGCGCGGCTTTGATGGGTGCGATCCTCTATACGAGCATCTATCTGGGTCGCCCATCCTACGAGACGCTCTATGTCGGCCTTTCGCGCGATGACGTGAACCGCATGGGCCTTGCGCTCGGTGAAGCTGGCATTCCCTTCGACGTGAAGTCTGATGGATCCTCGATCCTCGTTCCAATCGGCAAGGCCGAAAACGCCCGCATGTATCTGGCCGAAAAGGGCCTGCCGACCTCGAACAATGCCGGTTATGAGCTGTTCGACAATATGGGGTCGCTGGGGCTTACGTCCTTTATGCAGGAGATTACCCGTGTGCGCGCGCTCGAAGGAGAAATTGCCCGTACCATTCAGGCCATTCGCGGCGTGAAGGCTGCGCGCGTTCACATCGTTCTGGCCGAAAAAGGCTCGTTCCGCCGCGGCGACCAGAAGCCGTCTGCCTCGGTCGTTATTCGTGCCGAAGGCGGATTTTCCGCTGAATCGGCCCAGTCCATCCGCCAGCTGGTCGCCGCTGCCGTTCCCTCGCTCGATGCGTCTTCCGTCACGGTGCTCGATACAAATGGCCATCTGCTGGCATCGGCTGGCGAAGGGGCCAATGGTGCGGCTCTCATGACCGCGTCGCTTGAACAGTAGGTTGCGAGCCATGTGGACGACAGCATCCGCAAGGCGCTTGCGCCCTATCTTGGCCTGGGTCATTTCCAGACTTCCGTTCAGGCCGCGCTCGACACCGACCGCCGCCAGACCAAGGAAACTACCTATGATCCCGAATCGCGCGTGGAGCGTTCCGTCCGTGTGGTGCGCGAAAGCGGCGATTCCCGCAACAACCGCAATGATAATGCGACGGGTGTGGAGCAGAACATTCCGCAGGAGCAAATCCAGAACCGCAACGGCGAAAGCTCGACTGAAAAGACGGACCGCCGTGAGGAACTGACCAATTATGAAGTGAACAGCATGACGGTTTCAACCGTCAGTGACGGCTATAGCATCAAGCGGCTTTCAATCGCCGTCGTCATCGATCAGGCGCGCCTGTTGCAGACCGCTGGCACCACACCCCCACCCGCCAATTTCGTGGACCAGCAGATTACGAAGATTCGCGATCTCGTCGCCACCGCCGCTGG
Organism: Brucella melitensis bv. 1 str. 16M; assembly: GCF_000007125.1. NCBI lineage: Bacteria > Pseudomonadati > Pseudomonadota > Alphaproteobacteria > Hyphomicrobiales > Brucellaceae > Brucella > Brucella melitensis. The sequence goes on from NC_003318.1 coordinate 164,720, forward strand.
TCTCAATACCAATCGCGGCGATGTCATCAACGTCACGGCGGTCAATTTCCTTGACTCTGCCGGTGCGGATATGGAGCCTGTTTCCGCACCGTGGACCGATACGCTTCTTCGTCAGAGTGGAAGCTATGCCAATGCGCTTGCCATTCTTGCCGCCGTCGGCCTTCTGATCTGGTTTGGCCTGCGCCCGCTATTGCGTGACCAGAATGTGAAGCCCGCGGGTACGGAAGTCGCTATCCGTGAGGCGGGTGAGGTCGCGACGCCGAATTTTATCGGCGGCGCGGAAAGCGTGGGCGAAGGTGTTCAGGCCGTCATTGGCGGTCCTGCGGCCTATGCCGATCAGATGAAGACGAGCCTCAGCGATCTGCGCCAGCGTATGCGTATGCCGGCCAAGCTCAGGCTCGAACAGATGATCGAAATGGATGAAGAGCGTGTTGCTGCCGTTCTCAAGCAATGGATTCACGAAACCGCTTCGGGCCGTGAGGCCGACCCGGCGAAGGCATCGGCCATGCCGGAGCTGAAGGCGGCCTGAGAATGAGCGCGCTTTCCATCAGCCGATATCTGACTGACTTCTCGACCCACCATATTGACGATAAGGCGGTTGAGATCATTACCGCGCCGGTTCCGCCAAAACCGCTGACACCCGTAGCGGGCGAGGCTGCGGAAAAGCCTGCCGCAGTGGGGCAGGAGCAGGCGGAAATGGCCGCAGTGATCGCGCTGGAGGAAGAAAAACGCGCGGCTTTCGAGGCTGGCCGTGAAGATGGCCACAGGGAAGCACAGGTGCTTTACGAGGCTGAAAAGGCGCGTCTCCTGCGTGAACATGAAGCGGAAATCGAGACGCTGCGTGCCACATTTTCGCGCGAACAGGCTTTGTTGCTGGCGGGTAGCCTTACCGAAGCACTGAGCGCGCTGGAACAGAGCCTCTCCGGCCAGATGGCTGAAATACTGATGCCACTTCTGGCCGCGAAAATGGAGCATGAGGCGGTAGCGGAATTTGCCCGTCGCATCGCGGCACTGGCGCTGGAAGGTGAGGCGCCGGAAATCTCCGGCCCGGCCCGGCTTCTGGAAGCATTGCAGGCCCATGGGGTGCTTTTGCCCTCCGGTTGCCGCTTTTCAGAGACGGCATCGAACGAACTTTCCTTTTCCTTTGGCGAACGGATGCTCGAAACGCGCATCGCGCCGCTTCTTGAAGAACTGAAGGCTGCGGTGAAATGAACATTGAGCCCGAAACGAAGCGCGAGATCATCATTGTTCGCCGGGGCGGGCATGACGACCATGAGGCGCATCATGGCGGGGTGTGGAAGATTGCCTATGCCGACTTCATGACGGCGATGATGGCTTTTTTCCTGGTCATGTGGCTCATCAATGCTGCCAATGAGGAGACCAAGGCGGCGGTGGCGAGCTATTTCAATCCCGTCAAGCTTATAGACCGCCATTCCAGCCCGAAGGGCGTGCAAAATGTGGACCAGCGCGATGGCAAGGTTCGTTTTGAAAGCGACCAGCAGGTGGAAAGTAGCACCAAGGTCGTCAACGACACCACTGTGCGCCCGGCAAGCGACCAGGAGGAGCGGCAGCTCTTCCGCGAGCCCTATGCCATGCTTGCGGAATTGGCGCATGAAACAGGCGTTCTGCAAAATCAGTCGGCAAAGGGCGATGGCGGCACGGCGCAATCCGGCTCCGCCAGCGGTGCGGATGGCGGCGAGGCCTATCGGGATCCTTTCAGCCCGGATTACTGGTCGAGCAAGGCGGTGGGAGACCTGACCCCGCCTGCGCCGCAAACCGTGCCGCAAACTGCACCCTTGCCGCAGGCGCAGCCCAAAAAGGCTGAAACGCAGGAAGAACTGATCGCCGATCTGAAGAAAGCCGCAACAGGTGAACCGGCCCCGAACGCGGGCAAGGCCGCCAAACCCGAACCGATGCCGGATGTTACCGTGGTTCCCGTGGAAGGGGGCGTGATGAGCCAGCTTACCGACAAGGTTGATTATGGCATGTTCACGATCGGCTCCGCCAAGCCGGATGCCCGTGTGGTGCAGATGCTGGAGCGCATTGCGCAGGTGATTGCCCGCCAGCCGGGCGAGGTCATCATCAGCGGTCATACGGATGCGCGCCCGTTCAAAAGCGCGACCTATGACAATTGGCGGCTATCCTCGGCCCGTGCCCAGATGGCCTATTATATGCTGGTGCGCGGTGGCCTTGATGAAAAGCGCGTGTTGCGTGTCGAGGGCTACGCAGACCGCCAGCCGAAGAACCCCAACGATCCGAATGCCGCGGAAAACCGCCGCATCGATATTTTCATCAAGTCCAAGCCATGAAGCGGCCTGCCTTGCGCCCCTTGCTCGTGTTGATGGCAAGCCTTTCTTTTGCGGGAGTGGCGGGCGGAACGGCCTGTGCGCGGGCGCAGCCTGAAATGCGGCCCTTGCCGGTGCTTGAACCCTATAAGCTCGTGCGTTCGTTGCGCATGTTGCAGGATCAGGTGGTTGCGGGCAAGCCGGAAGCGGTGGTGATGCTCAACAAGCTTCTCGGCTTCGTCAGCACCGATATGAGCCGGGCGCAGCCGGAGGTATGGGACAAGCCGGAAAATATCTATGCTGCAATCATTTACCTATTCAATGGCGGCAACCCGGAAGCCGTGCGCAAGGTGCTGGCTAATCTGAAGACCGATACTGTTCCGCAGGAACTGGTGAAAGGCGCGCTTGCCTATGCTTCCGGCCAGACCATTGAGGTTGTGAAGCTTTTCTCCGTGCCGCTGGCGCCGGAGGTTCCGGCGGAACTCAAGGCATCCATCGTGCTCGTTACCGCCAATCAGATGATGGCCTTCGATCCGGCCACGGCACTTTTGCGGCTTGACCAGGTGCGGCTTGAAGCACCGGGAACCCTGTTCGAGGAGGCAGCGATCCGCCGCTCCTTGCCGATTGCGGCAAAGCGTGGCGCTGCAGACAAGGTCAGGCTTCTGTCGCGCAATTATCTCCAGCGGTTCCGGCACTCGCCCTATATGCGCGATTTCATGGCACAGTTTGTCGATACCACGCTCAAGCTCAGCGACCGTATCGGCGATGAGGAACTGGTAAAGTTGATCGGCTCGGCTGATCCGCTCTTGCAATATACGCTCTATCTTCAGATTGCGCGCGGCGCGCTGGTGGATGGGCAGACGGAACGCGCACGCTTCATGTCGGCAGAGGCGCGCAAGCTGGCCGGTCATCTGAACGCCGATCCGACGCGTGCCAATCTCTATGCGGCGGCAAGCGATGTGGCGTCGGATTCGGCAGGCAGCGCCTTGCGGGAACTATCGCAGATTTCGCCCGATCACTTGCAGGAACCGGATCGCAAATTGCTGAAAGCGGCCGAAACGGTTGGGGCGATTGTCACCCGCGCACCCGATACCACATCGCGCGCAAAACGGAGTGCGGACGAGCGTGAGGTGCCACGCATGGCTGTGGCGGATGCGCCGCAACTGCCAGCCCAACAGACCCTTTCCGCGCCGGTGGAAGTGGATTTCAATCCAGCCCGCACGCGCTCCGAGGCGGACTTGCAGAAGACGATGGAAAATGCGCGGCGCAAACTGGCAGAAATCGATGCCTTGTTAGGAAAGACCGTTGAATGAGCGTTGATATGTTGCTGACAGCATCTGGCAGGCTGGCCTCCCTTGCGCGCAATTCCAGCACGCAGGCCAGGGTGGCCGGTGATGAACAGGATGGCGGCTCCGATCCGGCTACGCTCTTCGGTGCACTTCTTGAAAAGCCGCATGGCAAGGTCGATGCCAGCGGCAAGGATGAAGCGGAAGCGAAGTCCGATGAAAAGGAGGCTGGCGACGGCAGCGGGCAAAAGCCGGTTGCCGTTTTCGGCCTGCCGCAAAACCTGCTTTCCCTTGCTTCCGCTTTGCCCGGCCAGCAGCATGGTGAAGGGGGCTTTTCTGTGGAAGAAAAGGCGGGAAACCCGGCGTGTGCAGCCGTTTCAGAACCGGGAATGGTGGATGTTGTTGATCCCGCTGGAATTGATAAGGCGGCAGCAGAATTTGCGGGCGATGATGAAAAACGGCCCCTCCGTGAGTTGCCGCGCGTGAAAGCGGCACAAACGAATGGCGATCTGGCTATCAGGGCAGGGCAGGCCTCCGGTGAGGCTGCTTTGGATATATCTGGGGATATATCGGGCAACAAGCTGGCAGAAGGTGCTGCGGCTGATGTTGCCGGTATTAAGGCGCCCAAACCGGCAACCGATCATGAGCCGGCAAAAGGCATGGACGTGCGTGCCGACCTCCTGCCGCAACAGGCTGCCGCAAAAAGTACGGTGCCAGCAGAAGCCAAAGCTGCGGCTGGCATGCCGGAGGCAGCACGGATTGCGGATATAGAGGTTGTTTCGGAGCGCAGTTTCGGCACGGTCAAGACCTTGCAGATCAGGCTCGATCCGGTGGAGCTTGGCGCGGTGACAGCGCGCATCCGCGTCGCGGGCGACAGCGTGGAAGTGCATCTGGTGGCGGACAAATCCCATGCCGCCGAAATGCTCGCTGCCGACCGTTCCATGATTGAAAAGGCGCTGAAAGTGGCCGGTGTCGGCGACGATACGAAGATTTCAGTCACGGTGGCAGACCGCAATGCGCAGGGCGCTGCGCAACATGTGGCGGCGGCGCAGAATGCGGGCCAGCAGCAGGCAAGCGCGCAACAGCAGGGGCACCAACTGGCCTTCAATATGCAGCAGCAGGGCTCGCAAGGCCGTGGGGGCGAGGCTCAGGCGCAGTTCATGAGCGGTAGATCGGGCGGAGAGGGTGGCCGGAATGGCGGATCGGGTCAGGCGGGACGTGAACATGCGAATAGTCAGGCGAAGCCCGAAAATGGCCGTGGCGCTCCTCATATCGGTGGTCGCGGTCTGGTTGTCTGATGCACCATTGGCGCAGGCGGAAAATATCTGCGAGCGGGAAATGCACCGGGCATCGGCCCGTTACGGCGTTCCGCTCAGTATTCTCTATGCCGTGGGCCTGACCGAAACAGGCCGCAAGAATTCGCTGCAACCCTATGCGATGAATATTGAGGGAAAGGCCGAATTCCCGCCCTCGCAATCGGCCGCAATCAGGCGTTTTGGCGAAGTGCGGGCCGAAGGCGCGAAGCTGATTGATCTTGGTTGTATGCAGATCAACTATCATTACCACAGTCAGGCCTTTCCCTCCGTGGCGGCAATGCTAATGCCGAGCCTGAATGTGGACTATGCGGCGCGCTTTTTGAAGCGGCTTCGAGAACGGGAAGGCAATTGGACCATGGCTGTCGCGCGTTATCATGCCGGGCCGAATAACGATCCCGCGCAGAAGCGTTATGTCTGCCGCGTGATGGCGAATATGGTGGCAACGGGCTTTGGAAACTGGACGCCTCAGGCACGAAGCTTCTGTTTCAGCCGCGGCGGGCTTTTGTAAATCTTACAGCTTGTAGGGGCGTGGTGTTCGCACGCATGTTGGCGATGCACACCAGAAAGTTGCGGCCATGGTTGGGGCCTGTTTTAGTGGCGGGCTTTTTAAATCCTTGTAATGAATCGTAAAAGTTTGTGAGCCGTTAAGGATTCATTCATTCTTCTACCGCTAAAGACGTAGGCGCGTTGCAATCTGCGCGATTCCCTTAATTTTAGCACTAGTTAAATTGTCTCCCAATAAATGGCGTTCAACTTTTTGCCATTGTCGCCGAATCATTTAGCCCGCTATTTATTTGGTGCTTGGGCTAACATATTGATTCGGAAGGCGGGGCCGATGATTGTTGTCGTTGACGACAGAGACATGGTGACTGAAGGATATTCTTCCTGGTTCGGTCGCGAAGGGATCACGACAACAGGTTTCACACCTACCGATTTCGATGAATGGGTCGAGAGTGTTCCTGAACAGGATATTATGGCGATTGAAGCCTTCCTGATTGGTGAATGCGCCGACCAGCATCGCCTCCCGGCCCGCATTCGTGAACGCTGCAAGGCGCCTGTTATCGCCGTCAACGACCGTCCTTCGCTTGAGCATACACTTGAGCTTTTTCAATCCGGGGTTGACGATGTGGTGCGCAAGCCCGTTCATGTCCGCGAAATTCTCGCGCGCATCAATGCGATCCGCCGCCGTGCGGGCGCATCGGCAACCTCTGGCGCAGATGGCACGCAACTGGGGCCGATCCGTGTTTTCTCCGATGGCCGCGATCCGCAGATCAACGGTATCGATTTTCCGCTCCCGCGCCGTGAGCGCCGCATTCTGGAATATCTGATTGCCAATCGCGGCCGTCGTCTCAACAAGGTGCAGATTTTTAGTGCGATTTACGGCATTTTCGACAGTGAAGTCGAAGAAAATGTCGTTGAAAGCCATATCAGCAAATTGCGCAAGAAATTGCGCGGACAGCTTGGGTTCGATCCTATCGATTCCAAGCGTTTCCTGGGCTACTGCATCAATATCGAGTGATATTGATGTTTTCCCGCAAGTCCCCCAGCCTGAAGCATTTCTCCCAAAAGTGCGAAGCATCTACGCAAAAAAACCAGTTCGCTGGACTGAGTTCAGATCCCGCTTCGATGTGTCGGATCATGCGTAAAACAAGAAATAGAGCGGTTCTGCCGACCCCGTAACTGCTCTATCCGGCCGTTTCCAGCATTCGTTTTCCTTCCGCGATTTTGTGAAACAAAGCCGGCTCATCAATGAACAAAATCCCAAGGGCTACAGTTTCACGCAAGCGTGGTTCGTTAGCCTCCCCCGCGGATTATCAGGGCAAATCCCGTTTCATGGAACATGGGGGCCGTCCTGATGGCTTGATTTTCAAACGTTTCCGAACGCGAAGCTGCTTCGCTGGAAATACCCTAACTTGTCAGGAGTTGCCAATGAGCCTCTACGGTATGATGCGGACCGGTGTTTCGGGAATGAATGCTCAGGCGAACCGTTTGTCGACAGTTGCGGATAATATCGCAAATGCAAGCACGGTCGGTTACAAGCGCGCGGAAACGCAATTCTCCTCGCTTGTCCTGCCCAGCACTGCCGGACAATATAATTCCGGCAGCGTACTGACCGATGTGCGCTATGGCATTTCCGATCAGGGCGGTATTCGTTCCACGTCTTCCACGACCGATCTTGCCATTGATGGCAATGGCTATTTCGTGGTGCAAGGCCCCGGCGGCTCCACCTATCTGACACGGGCCGGTTCTTTCGTGCCGGACAAGAACGGCGATCTGGTCAATTCCGCCGGTTATTATCTGCTGGGTGCGGGCGCGGACGAGGCGGCGGGTGGGCTGACCGTCGCGGGGCTTAATATCGTCAATGTCAACGCGGCCGCTTTGCCGGCAGAGGGAAGCACGGCGGGCGATTTCACCGTCAACCTGCCTTCCACCGATCAGGCGCCTGCGGCTGGCGGATATAACCACAAAACCTCGCTCATTTCCTATAATGACAAGGGTGAGAAGATCACGCTCGACGTCTATTTCACCAAGACGGGTGCGGATGAATGGAATGTTTCCGTGAAGAACGCTGCCGATGGCGTGGAGATCGGCACGACGGTGCTGAACTTCGATCCCACAACGGGCGATCTCGTTTCCGGTGGCAATGTCGCGGTCAATCTCGGTGCCTATGGTGGCCAGACCCTCAATCTCAATCTGGGCGGTTCCACGCAGCGTGCGGGCGATTACACGATTTCACAGGCGGTCATCAACGGTCAGGCGCCTTCATCCATCAAGGGTGTGGATGTCGGTAATGACGGTGCGGTGGTCGCGGTCTATGAAAATGGCACGCAGAAGGTTCTCTACCGTATTCCGCTTGCCAATGTAGCAAGCCCGGACCGCATGACGGTGGTGAGCGGCAACATATTCCTGCCCAGTGCGGAATCCGGCGATGTCCGCCTTGGCTTCCCGCAGGGCGATGGCATGGGCAAGATCATGTCCGGCACGCTGGAGGAATCCAATGCCGATATAGCGCAGGAGCTGACCGACATGATCGAGGCGCAGCGCAGCTATACGGCCAATTCCAAGGTTTTCCAGACGGGTTTCGAGCTGATGGACGTGCTGGTTAATCTGAAGAGATAAGCTGGGGCCTTTCAAAAAGGAACCGCTCCAAGGCGGCTCCGGGGAAAAGGGGTTCCCGGAATTGCCGTTTTGAAAATCCGGGCTGCTCTCGTGTGCGAGATTGCCCAAGCGAGGATGGGGTCAAATGTCACTTAGTTCTGCTCTTCTGACGGCCAAAAGTTCACTTGCGGCAACGTCCAAGCAGACGTCCGTGGTTTCCCGCAATATTTCAGGGGCGAAAGATGCGGATTATTCCCGGCGCACGGCCTCCCTTGTATCGGGCCCCTATGGCTCCCTTTATGTGGGGATCAGCCGGTCGGCGGATGAAGCGATGTTCAATCGCTATATCCAGTCGAACAGCGCCGCTTCCGCATCGTCCACTCTCGCAGACGGTCTGGACCGCCTTTCCGCGCTTTATTCGGCGGATAATTATTCCGGCTCCCCTTCCGGCCTTATCGGCGATCTGCGCGACGCACTCCAGACCTATGTCGCTTCGCCTTCCAACAGCGCGCTTGGCGATAGCGTGGTCTCGGTTGCGCAGTCGCTTGCCAATGCGTTGAATGACTGTACGCGGCAGGTGCAGTCGCTGCGCAACGATGCCGACCGGGAAATTGCGGATTCCGTCGCCAATATCAACGATCTTCTGGCAAAATTCGAGAAGGCCAATCAGAACGTGGTTGGTGGCACCCGCATGGGGCGGGACGTGTCGGATTATCTCGATCAGCGCGATGCATTGCTGAAACAGCTTTCAGGCGAGATCGGCATCACAACCATGATGCGCGGTGACAACGACATGGTTATTTTCGCCGAAAACGGCGTCACCCTGTTTGAGACGACGGCACGCAAGGTCACTTTCGAGCAATCCGCCGTTCTGACGCCGGGCGTGGCGGGCAAGGCGGTGACGGTCGATGGCGTGCCGCTCAGCCATGATACGTTCGACCAGCCTTTTGGTACGGGCCGCTTGAGCGGGCTTTTGCAATTGCGCGACCAGATCGCACCGCAATACCAGATGCAGCTTGATGAAATCGCACGCGGGCTGGTGACGGTGTTTGCCGAAAGCGACCAGACGGGTTCTAGCCCGGACCAGACCGGGCTTTTCAGCTGGAGCGGCTCGCCCGCCATACCGGGTGCAGGCCTTTCTGCCGGTATCGCCGGAACGATCGAGGTGTCCGTGCCGTTCATTGCTTCTGAAGGCGGCAGCGCGCTTCTTCTGCGCGACGGCGGGGCCAATGGCGCGAATTATAAGTATAATGTGCAAGGCGCTGCCGGGTTTAGTGATCGCCTGCGCGCGCTGAACGAAGCCTTTTCCGAACCCATGGTTTTTGATGCAGCGGCGGGGATTTCCTCCAGTTCAAGCCTGATCGGCTACAGCGCCTCGTCTCTGGGCTGGCTTGAAGGCAAGCGCCAGAAAGCCAATAGCGAATTTACCTATAATGGGACGGTCGCCAGCCAGGCCGATTTTGCTCTTTCCAACGCCACTGGCGTCGATATCGACACTGAAATGGCGCTGCTTCTCGATCTTGAACATTCCTATCAGGCATCAAGCCGGGTGCTGACGACGGTTAGCGCAATGCTTGATGATCTTCTTAACGCGGTGTGAGGCCAATGAAAGCGCAATCGATTTCCACCTATGGCGCAACATCAGCCCTGCGGGCCCTTGTCGCCAAGAACAAGGCTGAAATGGTGAAGGCACAGCAGGAAGCAACGACCGGCACTGTGTTCGATGTCGGGCTGTCGCTGGGTTCTCGGACGGGGCAGACGGTTTCGCTGCGCAAGGAATATGACCGGCTGAGCGTTTTGACCGACATGAACAAGCTGGTCCAGCAGCGCATGACCGCAACGCAGACCGCAGCCGGCAAGATCATCGAGAATACGCAGAACTTCCTTGGTGATCTGGCAGGGGCCAATAATTCCGGTGAAACGGCGAAGACCGTCGCTAAATCGGCGCGCTCGATGCTGGATTCCGTTACCGGTCTTCTCAACACCAGCTTCAATGGCGAATATATTTTCGCCGGTGTGAATACCGATGTGAAGCCCATCTCCGATTATGCGGATGGCAGCACCGCGCAAAATGCCGTGCGCCAGGCCTTTCAGGATCATTTCGGTTTCGCCATGGATGATCCGCAGGTGGCGAATATCAGCGGCGACGAGATGAAAGCCTTTCTGGAAGGTGATTTCGCAGAACAGTTCAACGATGCCAATTGGGCGGCCAACTGGTCGGATGCTTCCGACACGCGCATCAAGAGCCGGATTTCGCCCACTGAAACAGCGGATACCTCCATTTCCGCCAATGCGGATGGCTTTCGCAAGACGGTCATGTCGGCGGTTATGGTGACGGAATTCGCAGATATCGGCCTCAACGCTTCGGCTTTCGATGCCCTGACAACACAGGCCTTGCAGATCACGACACAGGCGGTCACCGAAACGACATCGGAGCAGACGACGCTCGGCCTTGCCCAGTCTCGCACCGAGGCCGCGACGACGCGCATTGCCGCGCAGCAGAAGATCCTGAACCAGTCCGTGCTCAATCTTGAAGAGGTCGATCCCTATGACGCCGCAACGCGTGTGAACGCGCTCAAGACGCAGATCGAGACATCTTATTCGCTGACGGTTCAACTACAGAATATGAGCCTCCTCAACTATCTGAGGTAATGCATAAAATACATATAAACAAATAGTTAGAGCTATATCGGCGCCTCCCCCGACGCTGGGCCGCTCTATCCGGAAACAAGGGCGGCCGCATGATGCGAACCCGCCGAAGATGCTGAACAAGCGGAGACGATATGTATCAGTTGCGCTACGAAGATGTCATGAATGACGATATGGCGAGCGCCAAGGAACGCGAGCGGATGCTTTTCGACCGCACCATTGCGATGCTCGAAGCGGCGAGGGCAAATGGAGCCGAATCGCGCGAGGGGATCGATGCTGCCTATTTCACTTCAAAACTCTGGACGACGATCATCGATGATCTGGGATCGGAGGAAAACGCCCTGCCGAAAGAATTGCGGGCGGCGATCATTTCCATCGGCATCTTCGTGCTGAAGGAGATTGAACGTATCCGCCAGGGTGAGAGCAATGATTATGCAACGCTGATCGAGATCACCCAGTCGATTCGGGACGGGCTTTGAGATGGCGGCGAACAGCAAAACGGCAATCCGGCTGTCGCTGAGGGCAGGGGAGCGGATTTTCATCAATGGCGCGGTTCTGAGGGCCGACCGCAAGGTCTCGCTCGAACTTCTGAACGATGCGACATTCCTTCTGGAAAACCATGTGCTCCAGCCCGAAGACACCACGACGCCGCTGCGCCAGCTTTATTTCGCGGCACAGATGATGCTCATCGAACCTGCCATGCGCGAGCAGGCGGGCGCTACTTTCGCCCAGATGCTGAAAGGCATGTTCGCCACGTTCAAGGATGCGGAAATCCTGAACGCGCTGAAACTAGTGGATGAACTGGTGCATAACGGGCGCGTTTTCGAGGCGCTCAAAACCATTCGCGCGCAATATCCGCGCGAGGCTGAACTTATGGGTGCGCAGCCCGTGGTATGGCCTGTGACGAAATCCGGGAAATCTGCGGGGGCAAATCCATGACGACGACATCTCCGGTTGGCTCGAACACGACGAACAGTGCCAGTACGGCCAGCAACAGCACTTCCGCCGCCAACAAGGCGAGCGTCGATTATGACTCGTTTCTGAAACTTCTGGTCACCCAGATGCAGAATCAGGATCCGACACAACCGATGGACCCAACGCAATATGTGTCGCAGCTTGCAACTTTCTCCAATGTCGAGCAATCGGTACAGATGAACAGCAAGCTGGAAACGCTGATTGCCAATACCTCGCTCACACAGGCCGAGGGCTGGATTGGGCGCACGCTCACCAATGCCGATGGCAGCATTTCGGGCGTCGTGAAGTCCGTCACCATCCAGTCCAGCGGTATGCTGGCCGAACTGGAAGACGGCAAGACACTGACGATCGGCGAAGGTGTCAGGATCAGCTAGGACATGATGCGGTGAACGAGGCTGATGCGCTTGATATCGTCAATTCGGCGATCTGGACCGTGCTGACCGCAAGCGGGCCGGCGGTGCTTGCCGCCATGCTTGCGGGCATTGGGATTGCGCTGTTTCAGGCGCTGACGCAAATTCAGGAAATGACCCTGACCTTCGTGCCGAAAATCATCGTCATTTTCGTCGTCCTGGCGCTGACGGCACCTTTTGTCGGTGCGCAGATCAATGCTTTCACGCTGCTTGCCTATTCCCGCATCGAAAAGGGTTTTTAAGAGCGTAGCCTTCGCGCAAGCTTCGCGAGGTAGAGCATTTCCAGCAAAAGTGTGAAGCGGTTTTGCGTTGAAAAATGCGATGAAACAAACACTTGGAGCGGTTCCAGCGGCCCGTTTAACTGGAACCGGCCCAATGTCCGTCGCGAAACAGGAGGCAGATGTGCAGCAGGCTGCGGCAAAACCTTTCATAAAAGGCAAATTTCTGACCGGCAGCGATATCGGGCTTGCCGTCGGCATCATTATCATCCTGACCGTGCTTTTCCTGCCGGTTCCCGCTGTTGTGCTGGATATCGGGCTCGCCTTTTCCATCGCCTTTTCCGTGCTGATCCTGATGGTTGCGCTATGGATCCAGCGCCCGCTCGATTTTTCGGCCTTTCCGACCGTTCTGCTGATTGCAACCATGATGCGATTGTCGCTCAATATTGCGACGACGCGCGTGATTCTCACCCACGGCAATTAGGGCTATCTGGCGGCGGGTCATGTGATCCACGGCTTTTCGCAGTTCGTGATGGGCGGCGATTTCGTTATCGGCCTGGTCGTCTTCGCCATTCTCATCATCGTCAATTTTCTGGTCATCACCAAGGGTGCGACCCGTATCGCGGAAGTGGGCGCGCGCTTCACGCTCGATGCTATTCCCGGCAAGCAGATGGCCATCGATGCCGATCTTTCATCGGGCCTGATCGATGAAAAGGAGGCGCAGCGCCGCCGCCGTGAACTGGAGGAGGAAAGCTCTTTCTTTGGTTCCATGGATGGCGCGTCGAAATTCGTACGCGGCGATGCGATTGCCGGTCTCATAATCACGGCCGTCAATATTTTTGGCGGCATCGTCATTGGTGCGACCCGCCATGGGATGGATATTTCGCAGGCCGCCGATGTTTTCACCAAACTGTCGGTGGGCGATGGTCTGGTAACACAGATTCCGGCTCTGATCGTTTCGCTCGCTGCCGGGCTTCTCGTGTCGAAAGGCGGCACGCGCGGCTCTGCCGATCAGGCGATTTTCGGCCAGCTTGGCGCTTATCCGAAGGCGCTTTTGATTGCGGCGCTCCTGCTTTTCATTCTGGGCGTCATGCCGGGCCTTCCGGCCTTTCCGTTCTTCCTGCTCGGCGGCGCAATGGCGTTCGTCGGCATTGCCGTGCCGCGCCGCCAGGCGCGCCAGCGCGAGGCCGATGCCGCCGAAGCGGGCAAGAAGCAGCGCGAGGCGGAAGAGCAGGAACGCAATTCGGTCAAGGCTTCGCTGGAAACCAACCAGATCGAGCTTTGCCTGGGCAAGCAGCTTTCTGCCCGGCTGATCGCCTCGCAAGAGGAACTGGCGCACCGCGTCAACAAGATGCGCCGCAAATTTGCGCAGGAATACGGTTTCGTCATCCCCGAAATCAAGGTCACGGATGATATCGCGCTACCGCCGAAAAGCTATCGCATTAAAATTCACGGCACAGCGGTTGCAAGCCATGAATTGCGTGTGGGCGAAATTCTGGTCGTGCTGGGCGAACGTCCGGTTCCATCCGTGCCGGGTGAGGAAGTGCGTGAGCCTGCTTTCGGCATGCGTGCTTATTCGGTGCCGGAAACCTTCACTGCCGATTTGCGCCGCGAAGGTTACATGACGGTGGATAATCTGTCGGTCCTGCTGACGCATTTGAGCGAGATCGTCCGTAACAATCTGGCGCAGCTTCTTTCCTATAAGGATATGCGCATCCTGCTTGACCGGCTCGGGCCGGAATATCGCAAATTGCTGGAAGATATCTGCCCCGCACATATTTCCTATTCCGGTTTGCAGGCGGTGCTGAAGCTTCTTTTGGCAGAGCGCATTTCCATCCGCAATCTGCATCTGATACTCGAAGCGATTGCCGAAATTGCGCCGCTCGTTCGCCGCCCGGAAATGATTGTCGAGCATGTGCGGATGCGCATGGCCCAGCAGATTTGCGGTGACCTTTCCGATAATGGCGTGCTCAATGTCCTGCGCCTTGGCAACCGCTGGGATCTGGTCTTCCACCAAAGCCTCAAACGCGACGCCAAGGGCGAAATCGTGGAATTCGATATCGATCCGCGCCTTCTGGAACAGTTCGGCACGGAGGCCTCCGCCGCCATTCGCAAGCATTTCGATAATGGCGAGCGATTCGTACTGGTCTCCTCGCCGGAGGCGCGGCCCTATATTCGCATGATTATCGAACGCCTGTTCGCCACGCTGCCCGTGCTTTCGCATGTCGAAATCGCCCGTGGCGTGGAGGTGAAATCGCTCGGCGCGATTTCCTGACCGGGAGAGACCCCGTTGCCTGTCACGCAACTGCCGCTCAACGAAATCATCCTGGCCGCCGTGCTGGCGTTTTGCCGCATTGGCGCATGTCTCATGCTGATGCCGGGAATTTCAAGCGCGCGCATTCCGTTGCAGGTTCGCCTGTTCATTGCGCTCGCCTGCTCATTTGCCGTGCTGCTGCTTGTTCTTCAGCGCATCGTGACGGCAGTGGATGCGGGACAGCCTTGGACGCTGTTTCGCCTGATGGTGGGTGAAATGTTCATCGGTGCGCTGATCGGCATTCTGGCGCATATTTATTTCTGGGCGCTGCAATTCATGGCGAACATGATGGCGATGGCGGTTGGCTATTCCGGTTCGCCTGCCGATTCGATTACGGAAAACGAGCCGCAGGCAACCCTTGCGACCATCGTGACTTTCAGCGCGCTGTTTCTGTTTTTCGTGACCGATATGCATCTGGAAATATTCCGGGCGCTGCTCAATTCTTACGTGGCAATCCCCGTCGATGGCCGGTTTCGGCCGGATGCGGCGATGATCGATTTTACCGATGCGCTTTCAGCGGCCTTTCTGGCGACTTTGCGTATAGCCGCGCCCTTTATCGTCTTTGCCATTCTGGTGAATTTCGCAATCGGCCTCGTCAACAAGCTGACACCTGCGATCCCGGTCTATTTCATCTCCATGCCTTTTGTCCTGGGGGGAGGGCTGCTGGTGGTCTATTTCATCCTGCCGGAGCTTCTGCGCTTTTTCACGCATGAAACCGCAACCCAGTTGCGCGAACTTTTCTGAGGGCGACATGACGCAGGCTGGAACACGCAATCTGAGGAAACTGGTGGAACTGCAAAAGCTTGGCTGTGCGCGGCACGAAGCAGCACTTGCCATCGCAAATGCGCGAAAGTCGGCGCTTGATGAGGAGCGCGCGGCGCTGATTGCCATGCAGGACCGGCGCTATGACGCGAATGCGCTCGATATTGATCCCTCGCTCGTCATCCGGTGGCTGGAGACCAATGCGGTTGAAATGCAACAGGTCGAATCACGGCTCGAATTGGCGCGAAAAGCACTTTTGAAAGAGCAACGGCGCGTGGAACTTCTGCAAGACCGGCTGAACGATGCGCAGGCTGACCGTGAGCGGCGCGAGCTTGCCAGCCTGATCGAAGAATTTGTCAGCCGCAAAACATCGGATGAGTCGCAAAAGCGGAGCTGAATTCGCCCACAAGTTTCAGTCAAGTTTGACCTATTATGGTGCATTTAACAAAAGAAGGAAACGAGGCATGGCGATCAACCCGCCGTCAGATCTGGTGATGGACGTGGCGCGCGCCGCCGATCCACAGGCCTATCGCATGGCGGCGGAGCGGCTGAATGCGGCATCCGGCGTTGCTGCGCCGATGGGCGGTTCTGCGGCAACAGGGCTGACGCAGGATAATTTTGGAAGCTTTTCCGAAAATCTCGCGGCTGAGGTCAGCGTACGGCCGGATGCGCAAAGCGCGGCCAGCCCAGCCTATCGCAAGTTTGAGGCTTTCATGCTGCAATCCTTTGTGCAGTCGATGTTCACCAGCGACACGACTGCGACTTTTGGCAAGGGCATTGCCGGGGAATACTGGAAGTCCATGATGGCGGAAGCCATGGCGAACAAGATGGCAGATGGCGGCGGTGTCGGCATTGCCAGGTTACTTGAAGAACAGGCGGCGCGAAACAGGCGGGCAGAGGCGCCGGCAACCCTGGCCCTGGGAGATGTAATCGATACTCTGGATGTGAATGCGGGTGAAAAGGCGGTTTCAAAGGACATTATTCATGGCCTTGAACGCAAGCTTATCCAAAAGCAACTCGGCAACAATAACAGCACCGACCGTGCGCACGGCTGATGGCGTGTTCCAGACTTCATGTTCAAGATTGGCAGGCACTCTGCCGTCATTTGTTAGTTTTAGGCATCTCCGTTTGTGACCTCCCTCATGAAACGCCGGATATGCTCCATGATCAAGGACCAGAAAATGACTGAAACAAGCTTCGAGAACAGCCTGCCGCCAGAAGATTTACTGATTGTTGCTGCGAGCTGTGAGCCGGAACAGGAACATATGCGGGAACCAGACTTGGTCAGGGATGCGGCGTTGAAACCCGTCATGCGCGCAATCGAGCGTCTGGAAGATGTCATTGAAACGGAAACCCGCCTGCTTCTGGAAGGCGGAAACCCCGATCTTGCGGAAATCAATGCGCGCAAGAGCCGTGGACTTTATGATTTCAACAAGGCGATCAAAAAGGCGGCGGACACCGCCGTACCGGCCACAATGAAGGGGTTGCAGCCTTTTCTCGACCGCCTGAAGCAAAAGCTGGAAAGGAACTGCGAAGCCTTGCAGCTCCACCTGCGCGCCGTGGGCGAGCTTGCCGATCTCATTCGCGGCGCGCTTGAAACGCAGGAAGCAGACGGCACCTATAATATGCAGAGCGCGAGGCTCGGTCACGCCCGATGATCCGCATTATCGTCATCGGCCTGTGGATTTGCGCCGTTGCCCTCGGCTCTCTTTTCCTTGCGGTTAACCGCGATGTTTCCGCCTCGGCTGTGGTCGAGGCCGGGCCGGGCGGCTTTGGCGGCGTGGACTATGTCAAGACGGATGTGATGAGCGTACCGATCATCTCAAACGGCGCCGTTACGGGCTATGTGGTGGCGCAGCTTGTCTATACGGTCGATTCAAATATCCATAAAAAACTCACCGTGCCGTTGGAATATTTTATCAGCGACGAAATATTCCATAAGTTCTACGGCAGTTATTCGGATACGAAGTCGGTTGAGAAGGTGAGCTTCGAGGATGTGCGCTCCTCGATCATCAATGATCTCAATGCACGGTTTCCCGAACCCGTCATCAAGGATCTTCTGGTCGAGCAGTTCAACTATATTTCCTCCGAGGAAATCCGCACCATGAATATGCGCGCGCACGCGCAGCCAGGCGGGCGGAACAGGAAGGCCGACGCTGAGCCTGCCGCTCAAAGTGAATAATATTTTCCTGCAAGATGGGCGAGGCGCTCTTCATCGAGCGGTATGACGGTCGGATCGATGATGAATTCCACGCCGAATTCACGTCCCTTGCGCCAAGCAAGGCGGGCCAGAAGCGCGCGCGCATAATGATCGTCAAAGAGCCAGAATCGTTCCGGCAGGTATAGGGCCCTCCCGCACCCTGATCTTCGCTCCATGGGGGGCAATATCGATGAACTGGCATTCGACGACGAACCGGCCATCCAGATTCACGATCTTGCCGGAGCGCAATCGCGTGCGCTGTCTCTCTTCCCTGCGCCGTTCTTGTGGTGGCTTAACCCGTGCCATATCAAAATCTTACCTGCTATTTCTTTTGCTCTAGCAGGTTTCGATTGCCGAAGCGTTACTTTTTCGGCTCTGTCTGGATTATGCTCTCATCCTTTGTTTTGACGCGCATCTTTTCCGAAAACCGTTTCACACTTTTCGGGATGCGCTCTCATGATCGTCGCAGGCTTCGCAGATGCCGCGCAATTCGAGCGTCGTTTTGCGTGACTTGAAACCGTTCTGCACGCTCCATGCGGTGACGAGATTTTCAATGGCCGCATCGGAAAATTCCGTGACCTGCCCGCATTTTTCGCAGATCGCAAAAGCAACGAGGCCCTGCTGGTGGCATTGCGGATGCGCGCAGGCAACGAAGGCGTTGAGGCTTTCGAGGCGGTGGATCAGCCCGTAATCGAGCAGTTTTTCCAGCGCCCGATAGACCTGCAATGGCGCGCGAAAGCCATCGTCCCGTAACTGGTCGAGAATTGTATAGGCGCTGAGCGGACCGTCGGCCTTGGACAGAACGTCGAAAACCAGCGTCTGGTTGCGGGTCAGATCCCGCGGGGCGTGGTGATGGTGGTGCGTCGTCATTGTCCAGCGATCCGTTTCGGTGAAGTCTCTCTCCCCTTATTTAGGGGCAGCAGGCTCAAAATGAAAATGGCAAGTGCCGCGACCACGATGGACGGGCCGGATGGCGTATCGAAATGAATGGAGCCGTAAAGCCCGCCGATGACACCGGCGGCGCCGATGAGCGAAGCCAGAACAGCCATTTGTTCCGGTGTTGAGGCGAAGCGGCGCGCGGTCGCCGCCGGAATGATAAGAAGCGATGTTATCAGCAGGATACCGACGATTTTCATTGCAATGGCAATGACGATGGCAAGAAGCAGCATGAATATGATGCGTGAAAGTGCCGGGTTCATTCCTTCAGCCCGTGCGATATCCTCGCTTACCGTTGCTGCGAGGAGTGGTCGCCACAGCCATGCCAGAACGGCCAGAATGAGCGCGCCGCCGCCATAAATAAAGGCGATATCAATACGCGAAACGGCGAGGATATCGCCGAAGAGGAAGGAAAGAAGGTCTACACGCACCCATGTCATGAAGGCCATGAGAACAAGGCCGAGCGAGAGGGTTGCATGGGAGAGGATGCCGAGCAGCGAATCCGCTGACAAGGTGTGGCGGCGCTGCAAAAGCAGCAGAATGGCCGAAATGGCCACTGCGACGGCAAACACGCCGACCATCAGGTTAATGTCGAAAATAAGCGCAAGGGCTACGCCCAGAAGCGCGGAATGGGCCATGGTATCGCCGAAATAGGCCATGCGCCGCCAGATGATGAAGCAGCCGAGCGGCCCGGTGGTGAGTGCCAGCCCGATGCCTGCGATGATGGCGCGGGTGAAGAAATCGTCAAGCACGCGGCTGGCCCCCTTCGTGATGATGGTGTTCATGGTCATGGTGATGACCGTCTTCAACGTGGCAATGTCCCCTTGGTCCCATTGTGGATCCTGCTATGGGATCCGCTGTGGTTCCATCGGCATAAAGCACACGGCCATCGGGCAGATGTGTATGATCGTGGTGATGTTCATAGACTGCGAGCGGGCCGACAGCGCGGCTGCCGAACAGGCGGACATATTCGGGGCTGGATGTCACGTCGCGCGGGGTGCCGCTGCAACAGACATGGCCGTTCAGGCAGATGACGCGGTCGGTCGCGGCCATAACCAGATGCAGATCGTGCGAAATCAGTAGCACACCGCAACTCGTATCGTCGCGAAGCCTGGCAATCAGTTCGTAAAGTGCCGCCTCGCCGGAAAAATCGACGCCCTGCACCGGCTCGTCCAGCACCATGATGTCAGGCTTGCGGGCGAGCGCGCGCGCCATCAGCGCGCGCTGGAACTCGCCGCCGGAAAGATGCGCCGTTTCCGCTTTCGCAAGATGGGCAATGCCGACGGCTTCAAGTGCCGCATCAATTTCCTTGCGGGGAAGCGGCCCCGTCAGCGTCATCAGGCGTTCGACCGAAAGCGGCAAGGTGCGGTCGATATTGATCTTCTGCGGCACATAACCAATACGCAGGCCCGGCTTGTGGGACACCATGCCTTCGTCCGGCTTGAGAATATGCAGCGCCATCTTGGCGGCGGTGCTTTTGCCGGCACCGTTCTGGCCGATGAGGGTCACGATCTCGCCGCGCTCCACGCTCAGATCGACATTGCGCACCAGCCAGCGGCCATCGCGATAAACCCCGGCATTCCTCAGTTCAATCAATATGTCTCGCGCCGCCCCGGCGGGGTGAGAGGATTTCTTATCCATATATTCCGGGCTTTCTCTGCCTGCATAGACTCTTGGATGAAAGGATCATCCGCTGATTCGGAATTTTTCCCAGCGTCTTTTTCGGTTGCCCGGATGCTGGTGAGAATTTTTCCGAAATGGGGTTGTCTCATCTTATGACAGACGTTATAGCATAACGTAATTTGCGTAATAAAATAACATATCATGCAAATATGATGTTCCTCCCCGATTGCTCAAGAGAGATACCATGAAAAATCTGCATTCCTTGTTTCTTGCTTCTGCCTTTCTGGCTGGCTTTTGCGGTTCTTCCCTTGCAGGCGAACGTGAGGGCGTGGTTGTTTCGATCAAGCCGCTTCACTCGATTGTTTCCGCCGTCATGCAGGGCGTGGGTAAGCCGAAGCTGATCGTTCAGGGGGCTGGGTCCGAGCATGTTTATAGTCTGAAACCCTCCGATGCCGAGGCTATCGAGCACGCCAAGGTGATTTTCTGGGCCGGGCCATCCATGGAAACCTTTCTCGACAAGCCCATTGATACGCTGGGCGAGGGCGCGAAAGTGGTGGCTCTTGGCGATGCGAAAGGGTTGACGAAACTAAAATTCCGCGAGGGTGGGCCGTTCGAGGCGCACGATCATGGCCATGGGGGGAGCCATGAGGAAGAGCATGACGCACATGGTTCAGGCGATCACGACCATGCGGCCGAAGTCGCAGAAGAAGGCCATGAACACCACCATCACGGCGAATATGATCTGCATTTCTGGCTTGACCCGCAAAATGGCAAGATTCTGGCTGCCGATATCGCCAAAACGCTTGGCGAGAGCGACCCGGAACACGCCGCGCAATATGAAAAGAATGCCAAGGCCTATGGAGAAAAACTCGATGCCTTGACCAGGGAAGTGGCTGCTGAACTGAAGCCGGTCAAGGACAAGCCCTTCATCGTCTTTCATGATGCCTATCAATATTTCGAGAATCGCTTCGGCATGAAAGCAGCCGGCTCCATCACGGTCAGCCCGGAAAAAGCGCCGGGTGCGGCGCGTATCCAGCAAATTCACGACAAGATAAAGTCACTCGGTGCAACCTGCGTTTTCTCAGAGCCGCAATTTGAGCCGAAACTGGTGAAGACGGTGGTTGACGGAACGAAAGCCCGGACAGGTGTTCTTGATCCTCTTGGCGCAGAACTGAAGGACGGCCCTGATCTTTATCCGCAACTCATCCGCAATCTGGCCAATTCGCTGAAAGACTGCCTGTCGAAATAAATCAGGCGCTCTTGCTCCCTTTCCGTGGCAGGCAACGGGAAGCGGCTGCAAGGGGGCTGGGCCGTCTTGCCGGTAAAGGTGAGGCGGCCTGTCCCTCGCAGGCTGCCTCACGACACTTGCCTTCAATCTCGACCACCATCACGACTGATTTTAAAGGAGCGGCGCCATGCAAAAGCGGCTTCCCGTTACGGTTTTGTCCGGCTTTCTCGGGGCAGGCAAGACGACACTGCTCAATCATGTGCTCAACAATCGGGAAAACCGCCGTGTGGCGGTGATCGTCAACGATATGAGCGAGATCAATGTTGACGCTGCCCTTATCCGCGAGGGCGGGGCTGATCTTTCCCGCACCGAGGAGCAGCTTGTCGAAATGACCAATGGCTGCATTTGCTGCACGCTGCGCGATGATCTTTTGAAAGAGGTCTCGCAACTGGCCGCTCAGGGACGCTTCGATTATCTCCTGATCGAATCGACCGGAATTTCGGAACCCTTGCCGGTGGCGGCCACTTTCGAGTTTCGCGATGAGAGAGGCAAAAGCCTTTCCGATGGCGCCCGGCTGGACACGATGGTTACAGTGGTGGACGCAGCCAATTTTCTCAAAGACTACGCTTCAGGTGATTTTCTGCGTGATCGCGGCGAGTCGCTCGGTGAAGAAGACGAGCGTACGCTTGTCGATCTTCTGGTCGAGCAGATCGAGTTTGCCAATGTCGTGGTGTTGAACAAGATATCCATGGTGTCGAAAGAGGAATGTGCGCTGGCGCGCAAGGTTATCCGCTCGCTCAACCCGGACGCCCGCATCGAGGAGACGGATTTTGGGCAGGTGCCGCTCAATACGATTCTCGACACGCGCCTGTTCGATTTCAACAAGGCGCATGAACATCCGCTCTGGTACAAGGAGCTTTATGGTTTCAACCAGCATGTGCCGGAAACCGAGGAATATGGTGCCCGCTCCTTTGTCTATAGGGCGCGAAAACCCTTCGATCCGGCGCGGTTTCAAGCCTTCATCGACCAGAACTGGCCCGGTGTCGTGCGCTCAAAAGGCTTTTTCTGGTTGGCGACCCGGCCCGATTTCGTGGGTGAGATCAGCCAGGCAGGTGCTTTGGTGCGCACAAGCAAACGAGGACGCTGGTGGTCCGCCGTGCCGAAGCACTATTGGCCTGCCGAACCCGAATGGCAGCGCGCCATGCAGCCCTATTTTCATGAGGTCTGGGGCGACCGGCGGCAGGAAATTGTTTTTATCGGCATCGATCCGATGCGGCAGGAAGCGATTATCGCAGAACTTGATAAATGTCTGGTGCAGGAGGAATGCTTCGCACCAGAGTGCTGGTCAGGCTTGAGCGATCCATTTCCGAACTGGTCGGAAGCGGCATAGAGCGGTTCCTGTTTTAACAGACACGCGGGAACCGCTTCATTCAGATCGAAACGCACTGAACTATTGAGCGAGCAATGCGATATCCAGCGC
>NC_003318.1:1092500-1177787 GCF_000007125.1 Brucella melitensis bv. 1 str. 16M
CGCGGCGGCGGAAACCAATATCGCGCTCGGCAAGCTTGATCCCGTCCTGGGTCAGGTGATTGCGGTTGCCGCTTCCGAAGTCATTGAGGGCAAGCTCGACGACCATTTCCCGCTCGTAGTCTGGCAGACAGGCTCCGGCACGCAATCGAACATGAATGCCAAT
The DNA here is from genome assembly GCF_000007125.1 of Brucella melitensis bv. 1 str. 16M. Classification (NCBI taxonomy): domain Bacteria; kingdom Pseudomonadati; phylum Pseudomonadota; class Alphaproteobacteria; order Hyphomicrobiales; family Brucellaceae; genus Brucella; species Brucella melitensis. Next base: position 1,092,664 of record NC_003318.1, read on the forward strand.
GAAGTGATCTCGAACCGGGCTATCGAGTTGCTCGGCGGGGAAATGGGCTCCAAAAAGCCGATCCACCCGAACGACCATGTCAATATGAGCCAGTCTTCCAATGACAGTTTCCCGACGGCGATCCACATCGCCACGGCGGTCGAAACCGTCAACCGGCTCTATCCCGCGCTCGAACACCTCACCAAAGCCCTGAAGGTCAAGGAAGAAGCATTCAAGGACATCATCAAGATTGGCCGCACCCACACGCAGGACGCAACACCTGTGACGCTGGGGCAGGAATTTTCGGGCTACCGCGCGGCACTTGAATATGCCCGCCATCGGCTCGAACAATCGCTTGCCGACGTCTTCCTGCTGGCGCAGGGCGGCACGGCTGTCGGCACCGGTCTCAACGCACCTGTCGGTTTCGACAAGGGCTTTGCCGAAGCGGTGAGCGAGATTACCGGGCTTTCCTTCAAGACCGCGCCAAACAAGTTCGAGGCGCTGGCAAGCCACGGCGCCGTTCTCAACTTCCACGGCAGCCTGAATGCGCTTGCAGCCGATCTCTTCAAGATCGCCAACGATATCCGGTTTCTCGGTTCCGGCCCGCGTTCCGGCCTTGGCGAGCTTTCTCTGCCGGAAAACGAACCCGGCTCCTCCATCATGCCGGGCAAGGTCAACCCCACACAGGCCGAAGCCATGACCATGGTGGCAACCCAGGTTTTCGGCAACCAGACCGCCGTAACCGTCGCCGCCAGCCAGGGGCATTTCGAGCTGAACGTCTTCAAACCGGTCATTGCCTATAATGTGCTGCAATCGATCCGGCTTTTGAGCGACACCATGGTTTCCTTTGCCGATCATTGCGTCGAGGGGATTGAACCCAATACGGCCCGCATCAAGGAATTGCTGGAACGCTCGCTCATGCTCGTCACGGCGCTTGCGCCTGCCATCGGCTATGACAATGCGGCCAGGATCGCCAAAACCGCCCATAAGAACGGCACCACGCTTCGCGAGGAAGCATTGGCAAGCGGCCTCGTATCGGAAGAAGATTATGACCGGCTGGTGCGCGCCGAGCGGATGATCGCCCCACAATGAATTGCACGCAAATAGTGAACAAACTGTCGAGAATTAAGCATCTTTTCTTGACAATTACGAATCGCTAATTGATGGATCAATTCAACAGGAGAAAGCCCACGCATGTCCTCTATCACTCCGAAGGCCAATGGCGCTGCCACGCTTATCATACGTGTTTTTCTGTCGGTTCTTTTCATCATCGCCGGCTACAACAAGCTGACCGCCCTTGATGGAACCGCCGATTACTTCGCTTCCATTGGCCTTCCCATGCCAATCGTGACGGCGGTTGTCGTCGGACTGATCGAATTTGTCGGTGGCCTCGCCATTCTATTCGGTTTCAAGACCCGCATTGCTGCCGTGATCGTCGGCCTCTTCACCCTCGGCGCAACGCTGGTGGCCCATATGGACTTCGCCGAAGGCATGAACCTGCTGATAGCGCAGAAGAACCTTGCCATCGCTGGAGGTCTTTTCCTTCTCTTCCTGCATGGTGCAGGGTCACTCTCGATCGACGCCAGACGCGGTTGACCACCAGTTCTGGACTTCCCCACAAAAAGCCGTGCCAAAATGCGCGGCTTTTTCATATTTCACATGACTGCCACTTGTTTCTCCATCGAGATTTTACGAAGCTGGAGCGGCGGCACCACGAAGAATATATTTGCAATTCTTCTTATACCCACTATCGGGGGAAAACCGGCTGACAACGTCCTGAAGGATTGCATAGCGATATCTTGTGAGATAAGGCAGCCCCCACTTTTGACGCAAGCTCCGGCCCACCGTCGCATCTTGTAATAATTTAGTTTGTAGAGAAATATGGCAACTTCCATCCCAACGAATAATCCGCTGCACACTGAAACCTCCTCCCAGAAAAATTACGGTTTCGCGCTCACCAGCCTCACCTTGCTGTTTTTCATGTCGGGCTTCATCACCTGTCTCAACGACATCCTGATCCCGCATCTAAAGAACGTTTTCCAGCTCAACTATACCCAGTCGATGCTGATCCAGTTCTGCTTCTTCGGGGCCTATTTCATCGTTTCCCTGCCCGCAGGGCAGCTTGTAAAGCGCATTTCCTATAAGTGTGGCATCGTCGTCGGCCTCATCGTGGCGGCAATCGGCTGCGCGCTTTTCATCCCGGCCGCGTCATACCGCGTCTATGCGCTGTTCCTCGGCGCGCTCTTCGTGCTTGCGTCCGGCGTTACGATCCTTCAGGTTGCCGCCAATCCCTATGTGACGATCCTTGGCAAGCCTGAAACCGCCGCAAGCCGCCTGACACTGACACAGGCCTTCAACTCGCTCGGCACCACGGTTGCGCCGGTCTTTGGCGCAGTCCTGATCCTTTCAGCGGCAACGGACGCCACCGTCAATGCCGAAGCCGACGCGGTTCGCTTCCCATATCTTCTTCTGGCGCTTGCCTTCACGGTTCTTGCCATCATCTTTGCAATCCTGAAACCGCCGGATGTGCAGGAAGACGAACCCGCCCTTTCCGACAAGAAAGAGGGCAGCGCCTGGCAATATCGCCACCTGGTTCTGGGAGCGATCGGCATTTTCGTGTACGTCGGCGCTGAGGTCAGCGTCGGCAGCTTCCTCGTGAATTTCCTGAGCGATCCCACCGTTGCTGGCCTCTCCGAAACCGATGCCGCCCATCACGTGGCCTATTTCTGGGGCGGGGCCATGGTGGGCCGCTTCATCGGCTCGGCAGCCATGCGTTATATCGATGACGGCAAGGCCCTTGCCTTCAACGCATTTGTCGCCATCATCCTGCTGTTCATCACCGTTGCCACCACGGGCCATATCGCCATGTGGTCGGTGCTGGCCATCGGGCTGTTCAATTCGATCATGTTCCCCACGATCTTCAGCCTCGCCTTGCATGGCCTTGGCAGCCACACCAGCCAGGGTTCCGGCATTTTGTGCCTGGCCATCGTCGGCGGCGCGATTGTTCCGCTGATCCAGGGCGCATTGGCTGATGCGATCGGCATTCATCTTGCCTTCCTGATGCCGATCATCTGCTATGCCTATATCGCCTTCTATGGCCTCATCGGCAGCAAAAGCTGAACCGTCGGCCACTTGAAAGCCAACAAAAAAGCCGGGCGATCAACCCGGCTTTTTTTGATTGAAAAACTGGCCTTATATTTCCAGTCCCGCGCGAATGCGTGCCGCGATCTCTTCTACGCGGCGGCTGGTATGGCTGCGGCGGGCCGAAACGAGACAGGCCTGCGAGCGCAGGATAATGCCGTCTTCCAGAACCTTGAGACGGTTTGCACGCAAGGTGGAGCCGGTTGAGGTGATATCCACGATCATGTCGGCAGAACCTGCCGCCGGGGCACCCTCGGTCGCGCCAAGGCTTTCCACGATACGGTAAACCTGAATGCCGTGTTTCTGCGAAAAGAACTGCTGCGTCAGCCGCCAATATTTGGTGGCGATGCGCAGGCGGCGGCCATGGCGCTGGCGAAAATCCGCCGCCACATCGTCAAGATCGGCCATTGTGGTCACGTCGCGCCATACTTCCGGCACCGCCACGACCACATCGGCATGGCCGAAACCAAGCTGTGCCTCGATAGCGACACGCTCATCGGCATGTGCCAGCGTTTCGCGCACGAGGTCTTCGCCCGTCACCCCCAGATCGACGCTGCCATAACCGAGTTTGCGCGCAATTTCCGAAGCGGAGAGGAAGAGGATATCAAGATCGTCCTCGCCTTCGACGCGCGCACGATAATTGCGGTCGTCATCCGGCAAAACCACCTTGTAACCGGCCTTTTCCAGCACGGCGAGCGTGTTTTCCTTCAGCCGCCCCTTGGACGGAAATGCCAATGTGACGCTCATTGCTTTTCTCCCGCCAGCGCCTGAAGCCGGTCAAGCCAGATGGAGAAACCGACGCCGGGAATGGCTTCGCAAGCGCCAAGCATGGTCAGAAGCCGATCATACCGGCCGCCACCGGCCAGAACGCCGTCCTGCCTGTTCGACGCATCGCGGATTTCATAGACAAGCCCGGTATAATAATCGAGTGGACGCCCGAAAGAGGCATCATAGATGATGTCCTTCATTTCGATGCCTGCCTGCGCAATGGCATCGGCGCGCGCCTCGAATTTTTGCAAAACCGCACCCAGGTCCAGCGCATTATCCGCCGCGAAGGCGCGCAGCGTGACCGCTGCCGTATCGAGCGAAACGCGGATTGCGAGAAACTGCCTCAGAAGATCAAGTGCCGCGGCAGGAAAATGCGTGGCCGCAAGATCTTCCTTTTCGATGAGGCGGCGGGCAATTTCCACAGGTGTGCGGCCCGCGCCGGGCGAAATGCCCGCTTCCAGCATTTCAGCCTCCAGCATACGGGCAAGGCCGATCTCATCGCCTTCGGCAACCAGAACGGCAAGGCTTTCAGGCAGCGGATCGCGCCGCTGCGTGCCCGTCAGTTCGGCAAGCGCCAGATCCATGGAGTGCGCATCCCCGAAGGAGCGCAGCAATTTCTTCCGCCAGCCTTGCGGCAAGCCGAGCGCCTTCAACATGCCTGCGAAAACCGACTGGTCGCCCAGCACGATTTCAAGCGGTGCGTCAGGTGCGATTGCCTTCACGCAGGAGAGCGCATCGGCAAGCGAGCGCGCATCGGAAGCGGCCTCGTCGGCAGCACCGAGATCTTCTATGCCCGCCTGCAAAAATTCGGCAGCACCATCGCGGCGCTGGCGAAACACTTCGCCCAGATAGGCATAGCGTTTGGGCGTCGCGGCATTGAGCGCGATATGGTTGCGGCAGACCGGAATGGTGAATTCCGGCCGCAGGCAAAGGCTGTCACCGTTTTCATTCTCGGTCAGGAAGATACGCCGGCGCAGATCTTCACCCGCCATATCCAGAAAGGGATCGGCAGGCTGGATCAGCGGAATTTCCACCAGTTCGGCTTCGCGCGCATTAAGCTCTACGCGGAGCGCATTAAATATCGGCGATGTGCGCGATCCAACCATGGTCACGATCACTTCGATTGTTCGGCGCGGTCGCGCGCCTGGGCATCAAGGATTTCGCGGACAGCGTCGACCAGCCCGTCTTCCCGGACCGTAATCTGCGCCGGGCGGCTTTCCCGCCAGGTGACATTATCCTCGATCTCGGCGGAAAGACGCTTGCCTTCCACCAGATCCTTGATCTGCACCTCACCAGCCTCGCGCTCCTGCGAGCCCTGAATGACGACGCAAGGTGCGGCGCGGCGGTCAGCATATTTCATCTGCGCCTTCATGCCGGACCCGCCGACATACATTTCTGCGCGGATGCCTGCCTTGCGCAGATCGGAAACCATTTTCTGGTAGCGGCTAAGGTTTTGCGTATCCTTGTCCATCACCAGCACGACCACTGGGCCAACCGTGTCGGAAACATCCAGCTTGCCGAGATTCTTCAGCGCGGTCATCAGGCGCGAAACACCGATGGAGAAACCCGTCGCGGGAACCGGCTCGCCACGGAAGCGCGAGACGAGACCGTCATAGCGCCCGCCGCCACCGACCGAACCGAACACGACCTTCTGGCCGTCCTCATTGGTGACGTCGAACAGAAGCTCCGCCTCAAAAACCGGGCCGGTATAATATTCCAGGCCGCGCACGACGGAGGGATCGATCTTCACCCGGCCTTCATAACCACCAGCGAAGAACAGCGCCTGCATGTCGGCCAGTTCCTGTACGCCTTCCTCACCCTTGGCATTGCCTGCCACAACCGCTTGAAGATTGGCGATGGTTTGCGCCCCATCCGCGCCACCGGCAGCGGTGAAGGCCAGAACCTTTTCAATGGCCGCTTCCGGCAATTGCGCACCCTTGGTAAAGTCGCCACTCTCGTCCAGACGCCCCTTGCCAAGCAGGAGGCGCACACCTTCCGGGCCGAATTTGTCGAGCTTGTCGATGGCGCGCAACACATTGAGACGCTTGGCTGCATTGCCTTCGCCTTCAAGGCCGATGGCGTCGAGAACGCCGTCGAGAACCTTGCGGTTGTTGACGCGGATAGCATAATCGCCGCGCTGGATGCCAAGGCGCTCCAGCGTATCGGCCATCATCATGCACATTTCGGCGTCAGCCGAGACATTCGGCGCGCCGACCGTATCGGCATCGAACTGCATGAACTGGCGGAAACGGCCCGGCCCCGGCTTTTCATTGCGGAACACCCAGCCGTTGCGATAGCTGCGATAAGGCTTCGGCAGGGTCTCGAAATTTTCCGCCACATAGCGCGCCAGCGGCGCAGTCAGGTCATAGCGCAGCGAGAGCCATTGTTCATCATCATCCTGAAACGAGAAAACGCCCTCGTTCGGACGGTCCTGATCCGGCAGGAATTTTCCAAGCGCATCGGTATATTCGACAAGCGGCGTTTCCACCGGTTCGAAGCCATAAAGGTCATAGACTTCGCGGATGGTCGCCATCATTTTTTCGGCGGCGCGCAAATCGTCCGGCACCCGATCGACAAACCCGCGCGGCAACCGCGCCTTCATCTTGTCCGCTTTATCGGCCATTTTTCCTGCCTGATCGCTGATTTTGTTCCTGTCGCGCCGGAAGGAACCGGCACATTCGCTGCCGGTTTCCTAACCGATCAAGCCCGTTGCGGCAAGTGCGGGAAACATGTTCAGCGTGCGGCAATGGCGACGGCAGCACCCGCCATCATGCCGGCACTGGTTCTGTTGGCAAGGCGCATCATGCGCGGGCTGCGCAAAAACTTGCGCGCCTGCGCAGCCAGGACCACCCATGCCGTATCGACAGCAGCCAGAACCATGAACATAACCAGAAGCAGCTCCACCCAGCCCGTGAGCGAGACATGGGTAATATCCACGACTGTCGGCAGGATCGCGAGATAGAAAACCATGATCTTGGGATTGCCGAGTGTGACGCCAAGCGCGCTCAGGAAAAGCCTCTTGCCCTCACCCTGGCGGGGGATGGTGTTTTCATCGGCTTCCTCATCCACGGGCGCAAACCACATTTTCCAGGAAAGATAGATCAGATAGGCAACGCCTGCATATTTGAGTACCAGGAAAGCAGTCTGGAACGTATGGGCAAGGGCGGAAAGCCCCCATACCGCCAGCGAAAGCCAGACGGCATCGCCAAGCCACAGGCCGAACATGAAGGGAAAAACGCCCTTGTGCCCACGGCTGATGACGCGCGCGACCAGCGCACCGACATTCGGGCCGGGCGTGCCCGCCGCAACCACCAGAATACCAGCAAAGGCCACAAGCGACATCAGGTCCATGAATGTCTTCCCTTGAACTTACCAGAGCGCGTTTCCCATAAATGGAACCGGCTGTGGAATAAAGACGTGCGTGAATGCATCCAGATGCGTTTCTGGCAGAAACCGCATCGGCTGGCAATTAAAGCTTTTTGCCCGGCCTTTTGAAATTCTGTCGTAATTTTTCGATCGTTGCACGGCAATGGCAACCCTCGATATGATCGTTCACGAGGCCCATCGCCTGCATGAAGGCATAGACCGTGGTTGGACCGACGAAAGACCAGCCGCGTTTTTTCAGGTCTTTTGAAATGCGGGTCGAGGTTGCGGTTATGGGGTTTGCGACAAGCGTGGGATAATCGACCACTGCGGGCCTGTTTTCCGCGCCCGGCTCGAACGACCAGAAATAGGCGGCAAGCGACCCCTTCTCCTCGATCAGCTCGATGGCGCGCCCGGCATTGTTGATGACCGAAACGATCTTGCCGCGATGGCGCACGATGCCCTTGTCCGCCAGAAGGCGTTCCACATCGCTTTCGTCATAGGTGGCAATGCGATGAAAATTGAAACCATCAAAGGCCGCGCGGAAATTTTCGCGCTTGCGCAAAATCGTAAGCCACGACAATCCCGACTGGAACCCTTCAAGACAGATTTTCTCAAAAAGCCGGAAATCATCGGCAACAGGCACGCCCCATTCATTATCGTGATAGGCGAGATAATCCGGCAATTCGCCCGGACAGAAACAGCGCGTCCTGCCATCGGCCCCAACGACCAGCCCTGCCCTTGCCTCGGCCATATCGCTCATTTCCCGGCTCTCCGCTTCATTCATCCTTAATCATGTTGCGCAACCCGGCACTAACCACAAGTTCAATTGCGTGGCCCTCAAGACGAAACACGCGCCGAAATTTACCTTTACGATTCCATTGCCCGGCACAATCGCCGGGCATGAACTTCGGGGGCGCTCTCCTGACAGCAGATGTCAGGAGATGCGACGGGCAACCGCGCCAGCCTGGTGAGCGGCGCAAAGATAGACGGATCAAAACCATGAAACCACGTCATCTTCTTTTGATCGGATCACTGACGGCAATCGCCGTCTCCATCGTCAGCACCGGCATGGCCTTTGCCGATGACCGTTATTCCGATCTGCCGCCTGTGCGCGTGAGCCAGGCGATTTCCGCACCATGGGTCGCGCAGTTGCAGGACGCACAGGCCCGGCCACGCATCGCACGGCAGGAAACAAGAAAAACCAAAACGCACTATAACAAGGTTTCTTACCAGCGCCCGGCGACAAACCCGGCAACCACGGCACGCAAGAAGCAGTTTGACCCGATCTATCTGCCGCAGATCGTTTCCTACTCGGGCAAGGAAAAGCCCGGCACCATCGTCATCGATACGGCCAGCCGTTTTCTCTATCTGGTACAGGCCGACGGCAAGGCACGCCGCTACGGTGTCGGCGTCGGCAAGCAGGGGTTCAGCTGGAAAGGCACACAGCGCATCAGCCGCAAGGCCGAATGGCCCACATGGACGCCGCCCAGTGAAATGATTGCCCGCGAGCGCAAGAAGGGCCGTTTCCTGCCCGCACGCATGGATGGCGGGATCAACAATCCGCTCGGCGCCCGCGCGCTTTATCTGGGTTCAACCCTCTACCGCATCCATGGCACCAACCAGCCGTGGACCATTGGCAAGGCCATGTCCTCGGGCTGCATTCGTATGCGTAACGAGGATGTGACCGACCTTTACGAACGCACACCGGTGGGAACCCGCGTGGTGGTCCGCTGAGGGATTCACAAGCGCAAACAGCGGTTTTTATGGGGGTCGCCTTACGGGAAGGCGACCCAGTTATTTTTCACAAGTTTGAAATATCCGAATTTCCTGCAAGGAAAGAACCGGCGAGCGGCAAAGATGTGCGAAAGGGCTTTTCCTTTTCGGGCGAACACCCATATGCTGCCATTGGCAAAGTCCGAAGAATATTCGTCAAAGAGCTGCCGCGAGGGATAATGTGGTGGCCAGCGCCCCGGAAAACGGCGCAAAAGATAAGTGGGAAAGGATATATCATGACCGTACCGACGGTTAAACTGAACGACGGCAATCATATTCCGCAGCTCGGTTACGGTGTCTGGCAGATTAGCAATGATGAAGCGGTGAGCGCAGTCAGCGAGGCGCTGAAAGCCGGTTATCGACACATCGACACCGCCACCATTTACGGCAATGAAGAAGGCGTCGGCAAGGCGATCAACGGTTCGGGCATCGCGCGCGCAGACATCTTCCTGACCACCAAGCTCTGGAACAGCGATCAGGGCTATGAATCCACGCTCAAGGCTTTCGACACCAGCCTGAAGAAGCTGGGCACCGACTATGTGGATCTCTATCTGATCCACTGGCCCATGCCATCGAAAGACCTGTTCATGGAAACATGGCGCGCCTTCATCAAACTGAAGGAAGAAGGCCGCGTCAAATCCATCGGTGTATCGAATTTCCGCACTGCCGATCTTGAGCGCCTCATCAAGGAAAGCGGCGTTACGCCGGTCCTGAACCAGATCGAGTTGCACCCCCAGTTCCAGCAGGATGAACTGCGCCTGTTCCATGGCAAGCACGACATCGCAACGGAAGCCTGGAGCCCGCTCGGCCAGGGCAAACTTCTGGAAGACCCGACGCTGAAATCGATTGCCGAAAAGCACGCAAAGTCGGTGGCACAGATCATTTTGCGCTGGCACATCGAGACCGGGAATATCGTGATCCCGAAATCGATCACACCTGCCCGCATCAAGGAAAATTTCGATATTTTCGACTTCACGCTGAACGGCACCGACCACGATGCCATCACCAAGCTTGACATGGCGGATGGCCGCATCGGGCCGAACCCGAGTGTTTTTTCAGCATAAATGGAGCATGTCCCCAAAAGCGGAAGCCGGTTTTGGGGATTAGAGCGCATCCCGAAAAGTGTGAAGCGGTTTTCGGAAAAGATGCGCGTCAAAACAAAGAATTAGAGCGCGTTTCGATCTGATTGAATCAGATCGAAACGCGCTCTAAACATTACAAAAAACAAAGCAATAAAGCCGGGCGATGCCCGGCTTTATTCTATCAGATATTACGCGGCGATTTTCTCAAGCCCCTGCTTTCTCGAGTGCTTGCGGGGTGGGCCCGCCATAGGCCCAATCGATCAGTTCCACCGTATGAACGATAGGAAGGTCGCTGCCGGTTGCGATCTGCGTCATGCAGCCGATATTGCCAGTGGCGATCAGGGCAGCCCCGGTTGCCTCGATATTCTTCACCTTGCGGTCGCGCAGCTTCGTGGCGATTTCCGGCTGCATGATATTGTAGGTGCCAGCCGAGCCGCAGCAAAGATGCCCTTCCAGCGGTTCCTTTACTGTAAAACCGGCCTTCACCAGCAAATCCTTCGGCTCGCGCACGATTTTCTGGCCGTGCTGCATGGAGCAGGCCGAATGATAGGCAACCGTCAATGTCTTCGGCGCATCGGGTTCCGGCAGTTCCAGCGTGGCGAGATATTCCGTGATATCCTTCGCAAGTGCCGATACGCGCGCCGCCTTATCCTTATAGGCAGGATCAAGACGCAGCATATAGCCGTAATCCTTGATCGTCGTGCCACAGCCTGAGGCCGTCACGATGATCGCGTCCAGCCCACCTGTTTCAATCTCGCGCGTCCACACATCGACATTGTGGCGCGCCTGTTCCTCACGGCCCATATGGTGGACCAGCGAGCCACAGCATCCCTCGCCCTTGGGCGTTGCCACTTCGATGTCGAAACGATTGAGAAGGCGCAGGGTTGCGGCATTGATGCCGGGATTGAGCACCGGCTGCGCGCATCCGTTAAGGATTGCGACCCGGCCGCGCTTTTCGCCCCTGACCGCATTGGTGGCGGCAGGCATTGCCGGCAGGCTCTGCGGTGCAAGGTCCAGCATTGCAGCCACAGGCCGCAGAACCGGACTTTTACGAAACAGGGAAGCGAAAGGCTTGCCCAATTTTGCAAGTTTCAACGCCAGGCGAAACCGCGCCGGATAGGGCAGAACCTGCGCCAGAACCGACCGCAGCAGGCGGTTCATGAAGGGGCGCTTATAGGTCTTTTCAATATGCGCGCGGGCATGATCGACCAGATGCATATAATTGACGCCGGACGGGCATGTGGTCATGCAGGCCAGGCACGAGAGGCAGCGGTCCACATGGCGCACGATCTCCTCATCCGCCGGGCGGCCGTTTTCCAGCATGTCCTTGATGAGATAGATGCGCCCGCGCGGGCTGTCGAGTTCGTTGCCGAGCGTCACATAGGTCGGGCAGGTCGCGGTGCAGAAACCGCAATGCACACATTTGCGCAAAATCTTTTCGGCTTCAAGCACGCCGGGATCGCGCAATTGTTCAGGGCTGAAATGGGTCTGCATGGTTTCAAGCTCCAGCCTGATGGGGATACATGCGCCCCGGATTGAGAATATTCTCCGGGTCGAACTGCTGTTTCAAACGGGCGGAAAGGGCGGCAAGCGCCGCCGGTTGCGGCTGGAATACATCCACGCTCCCGCGCACCCGTTCCGGCGCACGGATCAGCGTTGCATGACCACCACCATGCCGGGCAATGAGCTTGCGCAGAACATCGGCTTCCGGTTCCGCTTCCATGCGCATCCAGATGAGCCCGCCCTGCCAGTCGTAATAAGCATCCACGCCAGCATGGCGGCGAAACTCGTCCACCATGCGCCAGCCCTGCATGGGCGCCATGGAAACACGCCAGACGGCACGCCCGTCGCCGGCTTGCGCATAAGGCAGCACATCGCGCACTTCGCGCCAGAGCTGACGCGATTGGGAATCATCGAGAACATCGATGGTTCCGGTGCGCCCCAGAAGATCCTGCAATTGCCGGCTTCTATGCGCAACCGAGGGCGCAAAACCTTCCAGACGCAGGATGGTTGCCGCATCCCCGCCAAGTTTGCCATCAAGGAAACGCCACGCCACCGTTGGCGGCAGATGGGCGGCCGAGGAAACCTCCTCGCGTGAGCCCATGGCAAGCGCCATGACCCGCGCTGCCTGCTCGTCATCCAGCCCGCGCACCGCAAGTGTTGCAACGGTTTCGGGCGCAGGCAGAACCTTGAAGGTTACTTCCGTGGCGACCCCCAATGTGCCCCAGGAATTGGCCATGCCCTTGGAAAGATCATAGCCGGTGACGTTCTTCACCACGCGCCCGCCGGACTTGAACACCTCGCCCCGGCCGGAAACGACACGCACGCCCAGCACATGATCGCGCGCAGCACCCGCCTTCAGGCGGCGCGGCCCAGCCAGATTGGCGGCAAGCGTTCCGCCGATCGTGCCGCGCCCCGGCTCTGCCCCCAGAAGCGGCCCGTAATCCATCGGCTCGAAATGGAAGCACTGATTATGGTCGGCAAGAAGCTTTTGAATTTCCGCCATTGGCGTTCCTGCGCGGGCGGAAAGCACCAGTTCGTCAGGTTCATTAAAGGGTCACGCCCGAAAGGCCGGATACATCCAGCACATGCCCTGCTTCCACCGGACGGCCAATGCCGCGCTTGGAACCATGGCCGATAATTTCCAGCGGCGTGGAGCTTGCCAAGGCGGCCTGCACCATTTCCAGCACACCCGCCTCGTCCTGCGGTTTCAGTATATTTGCATCGCTCATTTTCAGAACCACAGGTCAAAAACGGGGTAGATCGGGGAACGCCAGCGCGCCGCGGCTCACATGCATACGCCCCAGTTCGGCGCAGCGGCGCAATTGCGGAAATACCTTGCCGGGGTTCAGCAAATGCTTGGCGTCGAAAGCACATTTGACGCGCATCTGCTGGTCAAGATCGGTCTCGTTGAACATTTCCGGCATCAGGTCGCGCTTTTCGATGCCGACGCCATGTTCGCCGGTGAGAACCCCGCCAACCTTTACGCAAAGCCGCAGGATATCCGCGCCGAAATCCTCCGCCGCTTCCAGTTCTCCCGGATTGTTTGCGTCATAAAGGATGAGCGGATGAAGATTGCCATCACCCGCATGGAACACATTAGCCACACGCAGGCCGTATTTTTCCGAAAGCGCGCGCATCCCCGAGAGGACACGCGGCAATTCCTTGCGCGGAATGGTGCCATCCATGCATAGATAATCGGGCGAAATGCGCCCCACGGCTGGAAATGCCGCCTTGCGCCCGGCCCAGAAAGCAAGCCTCTGTTCTTCTGATTGCGACAGCGTGCAGGTGGTGGAACCGTTCTGAAGCGCGATCTTCTCCACGCGGCCGAGCAGATAATCGACCTCCACCGGAGGGCCGTCCAGTTCGACGATCAAAAGCGCCTCGACATCAAGCGGATAGCCGACACGCACGAAATCCTCCGCAGCCTTGATGGCAGGCCGGTCCATCATTTCCATGCCGCCCGGAATGATGCCCGCACCGATGATATCGGCCACGCATTGCCCCGCCTGTTCGCTCGACGGAAAGCCGACCATGATTGCGCGTGCCGTCTCAGGCTTTTGCAGGATGCGCACCGTAATTTCGGTCACGACGCCAAGCAGACCTTCAGAGCCGGTCATGAGGCCAAGAAGATCATAAGCCTCGCTGTCGAGATGCTTGCCGCCAAGGCGCATCACTTCGCCGGTAATCAGCACCATTTCGATGCCGAGCACATTATTGGCGGTGAGGCCGTATTTCAGGCAATGAACCCCGCCCGCATTTTCAGCCACATTGCCGCCGATGGAGCAGGCAATCTGCGAGGACGGGTCGGGCGCATAATAAAAGCCTTCATGCTCCACCGCCTTGGTGATGCCGAGATTGGTCACGCCAGGCTGCACCACGGCGACCCGATTGGGATAATCGATTTCCAGAATGCGGTTGAAGCGCGACATGACGAGCAGCACGGCATCTTCAAGCGGCATGGAGCCGCCGGAAAGCGAAGTGCCCGCCCCGCGCGGCACGACACGGATGGCATTGTCATGGCAATAGCGCAGAACCTGCGCCACCTGTTCGACCGTTTCCGGCAGCACAACCACCAGCGGCAATTGCCGGTGCGCCGTAAGACCGTCGGTCTCGAACACGCGCATGGCATTGACCGTATCCACAACCCCTTCGCCCGGCACGATGACGCGCAAATCCGCGACAATTTGCTCGCGCCGCTGCAAAACGCCAGCGTCCGGTTCCGGCATGATGAGTCCGCTCATCTCTTCCTCCACCGCTGGCGCCTTTTGCCTTAAAGCCCGCCCCAACCCCTGAGCGGATTGCTTTTCGGGACATGCCCTCAAGCCATATCCGCCCTGAATTCCTGTTTTCACGCAATTCCGGCGAAACACGGGTTCCCGTGTTTCTGGAATTTTTCCAAAGTGCACCTTGCGCCCTTTTCGTCAAGTGGTAAATCGTTTTTACCACTTCTGCACGTGCTAAACAGTTTCTCCGTCCGTGCATCAATCGACTTGCACAGCCTGCTGCCCGCACGCTAGAGCTTAGTCTGGCCGGAGTGAAACAAAGATCAACAGGATTATGCTTCAAGCGGCAGGAGCAGGATGATACGAGCATGATGAGCAGCCTGGCGGATATGGAGATATTTGCCCGCGTCGTGGCCACGGGCAGCATGTCGGCCGCTGCGCGCGATCTTGGTCTTTCACCGGCCGTCGTTTCCAAGCGCCTGGGGCGGCTGGAAGAAAGGCTTGGAACACGCCTTCTCCAGCGCACGACGCGCCAGATCGCGCTGACAGAGGCCGGTCAGGGCTATCATGAGCGGGTGCTGGCCATTCTCGCCAATATTGAGGAGGCGGAAGCCTTCGTCGCCCGCCGCTCCGCTGATGCGCGCGGTACGCTGAAGATTTCAGCTCCCACCACTTTCGGGCGGATGCATATCGCGCCCTATCTTGTGCCTTTCATGCGCGCCAATGCCGATCTCACGGTCAATATGCAATTGAGCGACGAAATGGTGGATATTGTCGGTGATGGCTACGACCTTGCAATCCGCATCGGCGAACTTTCCGATTCCACGCTCGTTGCCCGCCGCCTCGCGCCCGTGCGCCGCATTTTCGTTGCCGCACCCCGCTACCTCAAGGAGCGCGGCACCCCGCAGACGATCGAAGATTTGCAGGATCATATCTGCCTTGCGCCGCACAATAACGACCCCTGGCGGCTGGAGGGGCCGAAAGGCCCCATCGTCATCCGCCCGACCGGCCCCTTGCAGACCAATTCCAGCGAAATCGTGCGTGAAGCCGTGCTTGCCGGTCTTGGCATTGCGCAACGCTCCACCTGGGACGTCGGGCCGGAACTGGCCGCCGGCAAGCTTGTGCAGGTGCTGCCCGATTATGCGGCCTCACGCAATGTAGCAATCCACGCCGTCTACCCCTCGAAGCAATTCCTGCCTGCCAAGGTGCGGCTTTTCATCGATTATCTCGCAGATCTCTACGGCCCTGTTCCCTATTGGGAAAGCGGCACCTTTCCTGAGGAGAATTGATCGACACATCCGTATGTTTCGTTGCGGCGCTTACGTTTTTTCTTTTGCATCTCGTCGGACCACCGTTGCCCGGCACCGTCCTAAGGGCTACCTTGCCGGAGAATAGAGGGTTTTTCACGGCATGGCCGACACAGTTTTTTCTCGTATACAAGCAAGCCGCACGGCGGACGACGTGGTTCACCAGATCGAATCGCTCATCCTTGAGGGGGTTCTGCGCGGCGGTGATCGCCTTCCCGGCGAACGCGAGCTTGCGCGCCAGTTCGACATTTCCCGCCCCATCCTGCGCGATGCGCTGAAGCGCCTTGAAACGGCAGGCCTGCTCACATCACGCCATGGCGGCGGCACCTTCGTTGCCGATGTCATCGGACAGGTTTTCAGCGCGCCTGTGGTGAAGCTCTTTGCCGATCATCACAAGGCCACCGCCGATTATCTCGAATATCGCCGGGAGATTGAAAGCGTAGCCGCCGAATATGCCGCGCTGCGCGCCACGCCCGCCGACCGCGCGCTCCTGACCGAGATCATGAACGCGATGGAAAAGGCCCACGGCGCTGACGATTTCGCCACCGAGGCACGTCTCGACGTGGAACTGCACAATGCCATTGGTGAGGCGGCGCATAATATTGTGCTGCTGCACACCTTGCGCTCCTGCTACCAGCTTTTGAAGGACGGTGTATTCTACAATCGCAGCGTGATCTATAATCACCCGGGCGTGGCCGATGTGTTCCTTTCCCAGCACCGCGCCATCTACGATGCGGTGATGGCTGGAAACCCACAGGCCGCGCGCGAAGCAGTGCAGAAACATATCCGCTTCGTCGAACAGGCAACGCATGACTGCGCCTTGAACGACGAACGTGAGAGGGTGGCGCGCCTTCGCTATCGCCAGCGCGCCGGCTCCAAGGAACTTAAAGAAATCAGGGAAGACGAGAGCGAATGAACGGCATCCCGTTCAAAGATGCGCGTTAAAACAAAGGATTAGAGCGCCGATCCGATTCATTCAGATCGAAACGCGCTTTAATGTGCGCTGGAAATACCGTAGCCATCGGTGGGGGCTGTTTGGTTGCCTGCATCGACCGTAAAGATGCCGACAGCCATAAAAACGATCGCGGAGACCATCAGGACGGTAAGAAGGGTGGCATTCTTGGCGGTCATATTCGGAAACTCTTTCGACGATTGCCCGATAAATTCGATGGAACGAACAGCCTTGCAGGTTTGGCCAACGGCCCAACCCGGTTAATCACCGCCCGAACGACGGCGATCAGTTACACCCGAAAAAAGTTACCCGCAACTGAACGGGACGGGCGCTGTAGACAGTTTTATCTGGAAAAAACGAATTGGCGGGCCGCTGTGGCAAAGCAGCAACGCGATGATTGAAACGGCCAAGCATCTTCATCTCGACAACGGACACTTCCGTTTCCGCACGATGCAGATGGGGTTTTCGATGCATGTTTGGTAGCCGGACATCTGCATGACAGCCATGCGGAATCCGCATGTGGTTTTTCGCTTTTGCTTGATCGGAATCAATGTCTTTTTCACAGTAGCTTGCCAAGCTTCTGCTCAAACAATGAAAGGAAACGTAGAATGTCGAATACGCCCCACACGCTCGGAGAGGAATTCCCCGGTCAGCTTGAAGCAATCCACGCGCTGAAGGCAAAGGACGCGCATTTCGCCCGGATTCTGGAGGAGTCCGATTCCGTCAACGACCTTATCCATCGCGCCGAAACCAATATCCAGCCTGTGAGCCAGGAAGAAGAAACCAATCTGCGCAAACAGCGCCTTGCGCTGAAGGATAAGATTGCCTCGGCGCTTGCCGCCGCCTGATTTTGCATATGAGAACCGGATTCGCAGCCATGCGAATCCGGAATTTTGTTTCTAGCTGCGAGTCGCTCGGAAGCAAAATATTGAAAATCGCGAGACGAAATTCCACGCCATTTGCAGCCAGGCATGGCGACTTTTGGATGAAGCATCCGGCATATCTCTCACTGCGCAACCCGACGAAATAGGTTGCGCAGCTTGAAAACAAAACATCAAGACGGCGTTATTCTTATTCCTTGATCTTGCCGCCCAGATCATACTGCTTGAGAAATGCAATCAGGTCGTCGATCTTTCCCTCATCCTTCAAGCCAGCATAGACCATCTTGGTCTTCGGGATCACTTCACGCGGCTTCTTGATGTATTTGCGGAAAATTTCCTCATCCCAGACAATTCCGGAATTCTTGTTTGCGTCGGAATACTTATATCCTTCGACGGAACCCGAGTGACGCCCAAAGAGCCCGTTGAGCTCAGGGCCGACCATATTTTTCGCCCCCTCACCAATCTGATGGCAAGCCTTGCATGCGTTGAAAATCTTCTTGCCGGATTCGATATCCGCCCCTTGCGCGACAGTCGAGATCAAAAGGGAAGCTGCGATTGCGGAAATCGCGGTCATTGCAGCACGCATATTGCTGAACTCCTTGGTTTTATTGGGGCGGCCCAGCCCATAATCGCTCACTCCAGAACTGCTGCTGAACCATAAGCCTGATAAGAATTATAGGGCGCACCACAGTTCCATGTCATTGCTTCGAGACAAAGAGCCGCCAACAATATTGCGGCCCGGATCGTATCCGATCCGGGCCGCTTTTTGCATCGAAAGAAATTTCGATGCGTTTCTATCAGCTGATTAGCAGTAAGGGGCCTTACCACTTAACCTTGAAACCAACGTCTCCCTTGATGGCATAGCTGTCAGCGAAGTGGTCGAGGGAGGTGTTGATGGTTCCTTGTCCA
The DNA here is from genome assembly GCF_000007125.1 of Brucella melitensis bv. 1 str. 16M. NCBI lineage: Bacteria > Pseudomonadati > Pseudomonadota > Alphaproteobacteria > Hyphomicrobiales > Brucellaceae > Brucella > Brucella melitensis. The sequence continues at coordinate 1,111,048 of NC_003318.1, forward strand.
AAGATGAGATATTTGCCGCCAGCCCAGGCATAGGTGCCGCCAGCGCCAATACCAGCCCAGGTGCGGTCGTTATCAGTGCTGAAATCAACGCCGGAGATATTGACGCGTGTCCCGCCGAGAAACTCTTGATAGAGATTGGTTATACCGTAGACACTCGTATTGACCACCCGTCCGTCGCTTCCCTGCCAGCTTGAGTCATAGCTGGCAGCAAGACCGAAGCGGGCCGCAAAGCTGTTGCCACGGGCAATCGAAATATTGGCCTGCCAGACATCTTCAAAGTCATCGGCATTAATCGACGACCATATAAGCTGTGCCTGCGGAGTAAGCACCCAATTCCCGTTGAGGGCAATGCGCTTGCCAGTTTCAACGCTCAACGCATAACCGGTCGCCTTGCGTCCGCTGGCAAGCCCCACATCAGCGGTATCCGAGTTGAGGTCACTTTCAAACCAGGTCACCTGACCCTGGGTGTCGACATAGAACCCGTCATTACCAATCCAGGTGGCTGTAGCGCCGAGGCTCCAGGCATTGGTGGAGATACGGCCATCACCATCCCGCGCCACAATATTGCTGCGTGCAGTACCGTATTGCCCGGTAATACCGGCAATGAGCTTGCCGTTCTCATCTTCATAGAACTGGCCGTCGACGCCTGCCTGCAGGATGAAGGTGTTGATCTCCTGCTTCATGCCTGTCAGCGTGGTGGGTTCCAGACGATCATGCGCACCTTGAATGCGAGCCCAGATGCCATGCGCATCCACCATTCCACCCGAGGTCCGGCCATCACCGTTCTCACCGGTCATGTAACGCTTGCCAACACGCTCCTGAAGTGTCGATGGCTTATTGAGTGCCTGCATGGTCTGTACATAGCCCTCATAGACCGGAACATTGGCACTATAGCGCGGAGCGGGAGTGTCAGGAGCGTCAGGGGTATCAGAAACGCGACGAGTAGCCGGATTGTCAGGCTTGATGTCCTCAAGCTGGCTGATCAGATACCAGTTGCCATCATTGGCGCCCCGGGCCGGACCCTGATGCAGCGTATAGGCATAGGCGCCGCCCACCACGGCCTTCTGGCCATCCTTGGTCCTATAGTCGCTGACAAGCGAGAAAACACCGTTTGATTGGCCGCCGACAGTGATGATCTCGATACCCTTGACGGTCTGCGCACCAAGCCCGTCACGATTCACCACCTGCACATTGGTGTTGCCCGCAGTATCGCCACCAACCATCAGCTTGTCGGTCTTGGAATTGTCATCACCAAGAACCGTGTTGAAGACGATGGTACCGTCATGACCGACATAATCGCCATTGACCATCAGCGTGGAACCGGCGGCCCCGACATTCATGTTGATTGTGCCGGCATTGTAAAGCGCGGCCAGCATCGTATCGAAGCCGCCCAGATCGAGCGTGCCGTCAGTATCCACGTCATAGCGCGACGAAGCCGTACTGAAGCCTCCTGCCGCCCCCTGTGTCAGCGTGCCCGCAGACACCGTCGTTCGCCCGTATAGCTATTGGCGCCAGAAAGCGTCAGCGTGCCGGAACCGCTCTTCGTCAGACCGCCAGCGCCGGCCACACCTTGCGTGACCGCAAAATTATTCGCCGCATCCTCAATGTCGAAAGTGCCGCCGCCTGCCTGCAGGCTCACCGCCCAGTTCGTTGACGTCCAACTCGTCCCCGTCACCTGCAAAGTGCCGCCGTTAAATGTCAGATCGCCGCCGCCAAGCCGCACCTCTTTATCCACAGACACAACACCGCCCGCGAAAACCGTCCCCCCCGTATAGGTATTGTCTGCCGTCAGCGTCAGCGTGCCTGAGCCATTTTTGGTGAGGCGGCCAACATCCGACAGCACACCCGAAAGAACCAGATTATCGGCGCCTTGCACAACAAGTCCGCTTGTGCTGGCTCCATAAGGATTGTTCTTGAGCACAAAACTGATCCAGCACTTGATCCCCGGACGCCTCAATGGCGCCGCCCTGCGCTGTGATTGCCTGCACTCCCAATGCCGCTGGCCCCGTGACTACGAGAGCGCCGCCATTCAGAGTTGTTTCTCCACTGACAATGGCGCTGCCGCTAACAGTCCATCGCCCGCCATTGACGACAAGGTGCTCAAAACCCTTATACTGCGTCGCCGATATGTTTGCGCCGTCAGACTGCCCTCCATCAATTTTAGAAAGGGTGTTCTGAAGCGTCAGTGTATCATCATTGCCATTGGCGCTAACTACACCGTTGATAACGGACTTAGTGGTGAGGGTGAGGCTATTGATTCCCGACTGAAACGTCACCGCATCATTTTGAACCCCGGCGTTCAAGCCTCCAGTGCCACCAATACCACCCGTTATCGTGCCATTATTGATGACTGCGATATTTGCACCGATAATACCGGCACCGCCTTGCGAACTGGTGCCCTGACTGCCGCCTGTGCGGATGCTACCTGCGGCACCGCCCTCACCCATGCCTCCAGTAGCACCATAATTGTCAGGCCAAGCCGAATTCAATCCGCCTGCACCACCGGTTATAGTCCCATTGTTTATGATAGTTACGAGTGCACTATTACCAACAACATACACGCCCGCGCCGCCACCACCGCCACCTGAATTATGACCAGGACCAGCATTGGCCCCTAATCCACCGGCCCCGCCCCCTGGGGATTACCAGTGGAATAGCGCCCACCTTGCCCGCCTATGATAGTGGCATCGTTGGTTACGTCCGAAGCTGTTGCAACACCCGTGCCGCCGCCGCCATTGCCTGCAAGTCGGGTCTGGTCAACGGCGTGTCCACCCGCCCCCCGGTAATATTGGAAATAATAGTCGTGGGAGAAGTGATTAAACTACCGACAGTGCCACCAGCCCCTCCCGGGCTTGGATTGACGTAACCTTGTCCACCATCCCCGCCCATCCCGGTGGCGCTATTTCCGTCACCTCCTGGATAACCATATGGATCCGAGTTAAACGCGCCATAGCCGCCCTGGCCGCCCGCATGAACCGACACGGTTGCATAAAGCACGGCAATAAGTACCGCGCTCGAGCGAATTACGGTTCGCACGGAGCGCATATCAATATGCTTTCTTTCGGAGAACCAGACGCCGCAGCTCGCGAACCCGTCCAACTCTACTTATAAAATTATCCCACCAACGGGTACCACTGGAGGGTGCCCCATAAACCAGTAGGGCGCCTAGAGAGATTGAGCGATGGATTTTGGGAACCAATGATAGGATGCGCTGTGCCACAAAGTTACCCTATTGGCACAGCAGAGACACCCAGAATACAATTGTGAGGCACTATTGATGTGCGACCCCAATGTTCGTCTGCTCTCCACTCCGCGCCCTAACTTTGTACCTATATTCCCTCCGCCATCGACGGATTTATTTATTAAAATCAAATAGCTGCATATCAACAACGCTCACGCCACTCCCAAAACAGGGAAACAGCCGAGATCAACCCACCATGAGATGTATGGTAGCCCTACCTAGAATACGGCGAGTATTTTATTATGGAATTATTATTGGGAATAAACCCTTTGACTGCTCAAAATGGGCGCCATTGAATGTTGGGCTGTGGAGGAAAATTAACTTATGCCTCGGTTTGAACGAAAATGGTTAAACTTTAGGAGCAAACTGAAAGTACGTTGTTCCACCATTGAGGCTATAGGGTATTAGGATGGAACATCTTCGTCATGTCGCGGAGCGACGTGATGTATTTTCCCGCTGAATACCTCACCCCCTTTTAGAGGGAAGGTACGTGAGTATCCGAACGGAAACAAAATGTCTTTTGCAGCCCGGCATCAAGAATCTGCAACTGTAGTGCCACCCCTGACTTCGTTTTGTCGACAGGATAACGACAGGAAAAGACCCGGCCCAATGCGCTATGGCCGGATCTGTTAACCGCCTAACCGCTCTCAGGAAACAGCCCTGCGCCCAGTCATATAGCGCAGTGTATTATCCTGCATTATGAAATGATGAGCCAGTGCTAGCAAGATATGGGCGATCACGACAGCAAGCAGAATCCAGCCGAGCAGCCCATGCAAACTCAATCCGGCATTGACTGCCGCAGCGGGGGCGCCTCCGGCGGGATTTTGTACTGCTGTCTTTGCGAAAATTTCCATGCCCAGAAATGAGAACCCGCGACCGCTGTTATAAGAGCGCAGCATCGCGACTGTTGGCACGGCAATCATCAGGATATAGATCAAACCATGACCAAGAGCCACGATCCTCCCGCCAGAACTTTCCGCCCTTGGGCGACGGTTACAATTGATCAGCCCCCATACGCCACGAAGGAGAACAAGCAGCAGAAGTGCAAATCCCAGTTGGAAATGGGCAGCCCAGAAGAATTTGAAAATCGCTGATCCTTTAGCAAAATAATGCAGGATGGTTGACGTAAATTGCCAGGCAAACATCAGCGCCATTGCCCAATGCAGCACTCTACTGACTACACCATATCCAATGGGGCTATCAAAAATTGCTTTAGGTTGCGTCATATTCGAATTCCTCGCCGTTAGAGCGCGGTTCGATCTGATTGAATCAGATCGGCGCTCTAATCCTTTGTTTTGACGCGCATCTTTTCCAAAAACCGTTTCACACTTTTCGGGATGCGCTCTAAAGGAGCATCTTTAATCGGAACTTCGGAAATGACGTTGTTTCGGATCAATTATCCTCTGAAAATCAAGGTCTCCGGGTTTTTAAATTTTAATGAAGTTGAGAGGTGTATCTTTCTCGTCCCACATCTGCGTTGACGGTCAATTTTACCTAGAGCGCGTTTCGATCTGGGTGGGGATTTTCTGAAAATCGGCCTTGAGGAAATCCTGCTCACGCTGACGCGACCATGCATCAAACTCCGGCTTGATGGCCAATGCCGGAGCAAGTTCATCTGCCCCATAGCCGATCCTTCCATGCATGGCTGCAAATGCACCATCAAATACCGAGACGATCAGCCCGTTGGTTTTGTCAAAACCGGAGCCGCTCCAATATCGGCTTGCTCAAGAATGGTGCGTGCACGGATACGCACCGGCTCATCAACCATCATGCCGTCTATGGAAATAGCCCCTTCGCCTGAAGCCAGAACGCGGCGCGCCCAGTCTATCTCCTGATCGGACCAGGCGAATGCACGCAGAACTTCGGATATCTGTCTGGGATGGATGCACAATTTTCCCATCATCCCCAGCGCGCGCGCATGGGCGGCATCCTGATGGCACATAACCGGATCATTAAACCCGGGCGTAACACCGTCGATGGGGGCTGCGATACCCGCAAGGCGCGAAGCCATAACCAGTTCCACGCGTGCAGGCAGCAGAATTTCGCGCATATGGGCACAGGCCAAATCGGCGCAGAAATCTATCGAGCCGAACGCCAGCCGCACCACACCCGAAGCCGCTGCAATTGAACGCGCATTGGCAAGGCCGCGCGCAGTTTCGACCAGAGCAATCAGCGGCAAGTCGAGCATCCTTGCAGCCGCCTCGATGCGCTCCGCAGTCTCGGCCTTGGGCAGGATCACGCCCGCTACGTCTAAGCGGGCCACAGCGGCCATATCCGCCTCATGCCATGGTGTTCCATGGGGATTGATGCGCACCATCACAGGTAAATCCGTGAAGGAAGTGTCCAATGCGGCGCGCGCCGCATCTTTCGCCTTTGGGGCAACGGCATCCTCAAGATCAAGGATAACGCAATCGGTGCCCGACGCTGCCGCCTTGGAAAACCGGTCTGGCCTGTCCGCCGGTACGAATAACGGCGCTCGTATCGATGCAATACTCACCATAGCGCCCGCGCCTCCATAGCCACCGGACCATTGGCATAAGACGTCCAAAGCTTGAGCCCCTCGCCATCATCAATCGCATTGAGGGTGAAGTCCGCATCGTCGAAAAGAGGTGAAAGACTACGGAAATCAAAACGGACGGGCGGCTTGCCCCGGATCTCGGTGGCGAAACGAACCAGCATTGTCGCCTGCATCGGGCCATGGACGATCAGTCCGGGATAATTCTCCACATTGCGGACATAGGGCGCATCATAGTGGATGCGGTGGCCATTGAATGTGAGGGCGGAATAGCGGAACAGCAGCGGGGCCGAAGGGGTGATGAACCGGCAATGCGGGCCATGGGGGACGGCAGGTTGGGTTTTGGCTGCCGGGTTGGACATATCCGCGCCGCGGTAAACAATATCCTGCCGCTCGGTGACGGCATGGCGGCCGTTACTGTGAAATTCATGGCCGACAGTGACAAAGCAAAGCGTTCCGGTGCGCCCTTCTTTCACCACGACGTCCTGAATTCTGGAAGTGCGCGTTACGATGTCGCCCACCCGGATATCATCGCGAAAGGTAAAAGCGCCGCCAGCCCACATACGGCGCGGCAAAGGCACGGGCGGCAGAAATCCGCCGCGCGCAGGATGACCATCCGGCCCAAGACGCGAAGTCAGCGCTGCGGGCTGCGTAAGGCAGAGGTGAATCAGAAGCGGGGCGACAGCATCGTTTGCCGTATCGCCTTCATGATCAAAAGTGGCATTAAACCGCTCGACCAGCGACGGCGTGACCAATTCATGCCGCGTTTCTTCTCGCCCGATCCAGCTTCGCAACTGTTCAATATTCAATTCCATTATACATCCTCGATATTGCTAAAATATACCCCCGGCCCGGAATGGATAATCACTTTGGCATTTTTGCTTATATTGCCCCCGCCTCGCGCAAAGCCGCAATCTGGGCCTCATCAAGGCCAAGCTCTGTCAGGATACTGATATTGTGAGCGCCAAGCGCGGGAACGGGATCCATTCGCGGCTCCATACCGTTGGGAAATGCTGGCGGAAGCAATGCAGGCACCTGACCGGCGGGCGTAGTAATTTCTGTCCAGCGTCCGCGTGCCTGCAATTGAGGGTGATCCCACACTTCGGCCATGGTGCGCACGCGCGCATTGGCGATGCCGGCTTCGTCCAATTGCATGGTAATCGCTTCAGCATTGCTGGCGGCAAAGGATGCAACAATAATTTCGGTGAGAGCATCACGGTTACGAACCCGCAAGACGTTCGAGACAAATCGTTCGTCCTGGGCAAGAGCGGGCTGATGCAACACTTTTTCACAAAAGATCGCCCATTCACGTTCGTTTTGCAGACCCAGCATCACTGTTTTGCCGTCGCCGGTCGGAAATGGCCCATAGGGGAAGATGGTGGCGTGGCTGGCGCCTGTGCGCGGAGGCGGTTCCTTGCCACCATAAGTATAGTATAGCGGAAAGCCCATCCATTCACCCAGTGCCTCCAGCATCGACACCTCGATATGGCTGCCTTGACCAGTGCGCTCACGCATCAGCAGGGCAGAGAGAATACCGCTATAGGCATACATGCCGGCTGCAATATCGGCGATGGAAATACCGGCTTTCGCCTGCTCGTCGGGCGTACCTGTGACGGACAGGAAGCCTGCTTCGCTCTGGATCAGCAGATCGTAAGCCTTACGGTCACGATAGGGACCATCCGACCCATAGCCGGAAATATCACAAACGATAAGGTGCGGACAGTCCGCCCGCAGCGCCTCCGCTGAAAGCCCCAGCCGCGCTGCCGCGCCCGGTGCAAGGTTTTGAACAAGAACATCCGCTTTCGACACGAGATCATGCAGAATGCCTCTGGCATCCGGGTGTTTCAGATCAATCGCAAGGCTCTCCTTGGAACGGTTGCACCAGACAAAATGTGACGCCATACCATTGACGCGATCATCATAGGCGCGGGCGAAATCGCCGACCCCAGGCCGCTCGACCTTGATGACGCGTGCGCCCAGATCGGCAAGCTGGCGCGTGGCGAAAGGGGCCGCTATGGCGTGTTCCAGAGAGACGACCGTTATCCCGTCGAGAGGGCGGAGGGCGCTTTCTGGCGGCTGGACTGAGAAGGGTGCAGTCATGGCGTATATGCTCCGGCTTGAAAATTTGAATGATGAAAATCTAAAATATTTTCAGCAAAAGCGCGAAGCGGTGTTCGGCTTCCATTTGACGAATTAAACCTTGACCGCGTGCGGATGACCATGCGCATTTTTAAAAGGAAGCCTTCGCTAAAATTGAAGGCTGGTCCAGGAGACTGTCCATGCGTTTTGATGTCACTGATTTAAGGTTGTTTGTCAGCATCGCAGAAACCGGCAGCATCACGCATGGCGCCGCCATGGTGAACATGGCGTTGGGCGCGGCCAGCGCCAGGGTCCGCGGCATGGAGGAATTGGCAGGGGTAGCCCTGCTCAATCGCGAACGCCTGGGCGTATCCATTACACCTGCGGGGCGCGCGCTGCTACAGCATGGACGCATTGTCCTGCAACAACTCGGGCGGATGCATAGTGAGTTGGACGAGTTTGCCCATGGTCTCAAGGGACATGTGCGGCTCTTTTCCAACACCAATGCCCTTGCTGAATTTTTGCCGGTCGCGCTCAGTTCATTTCTGATGGACAATCCCGGCGTGAACATCGATCTACAGGAACATCTAAGCGATGAGATCGTCAGAAGCGTTGTGGAGGGCATTGCCGATATCGGCATTGTGGCTGGCACTGTGGATGTTGCTTCTCTGGAAACATTTCCATTTCGGGAAGATTATCTGGTCGTCGTGGTCCCGCAGGGGCACCCGTTTGCGCGTCGCCGGCGCATCGCGTTCAAAGATACGCTCGATTATGATTTCATCGGCCTTTCACAGGGGGCAGCCCTGCAAAATTTCCTGTCGGCCCATGCGATGCGGATGGGACAGCGCCTGCGCCTGCGTGTTCAGCTTCGCAGCTTCGACAGCATTTGCCAGATGGTCGAAAGCCGGGCCGGAATTGCAATCGTACCGGCCTCAGCCGCAAAGCGCCTCCGGCGCATCATGGCAATCCGTATAATCGCGCTTGACGATGCCTGGGCATTGCGGCGGCTGACCATATGCGTGCGTTCATTGCAAGACCTTCCCGCCCATGCGGCTCGATTGGTGGAGCATCTTCGGCAAACTTGAAGCTAAAGCATGTCTCCGAAAAGCGGATGACCCTATCATTGTCGAAGGTCCATTTGCCCCGAACTCCACCTATCTTGACGCTCTGACAAACTTGACCGGACGCAACGTCGAGGCGGTAAAAGGATCAACCGGGACTTTGCTGGGTGGCAGCCGGAATTTGGCGCCCTTCCGTCCAGCCCCTCGCTCCAGATCCAATTATCTTGGCCGCGCACACCCTACCGTTATCTCGATATTCCCGTCTTTGACCAAGGCAGGTTCAGTCGCAAGGGGCAGCGTTTTGGTGTCGCTCTTTTTCAGGTTGAACAAACCTTGTTGAAGGAACAGCCGGCTTTCCCGCTCATTCACGCTGCTGGCATATCTTGCCAGTGCCGACATGCACCCACATGCGCCTATCGGCTTTCGCAGCTTAAAATTCGCGTTAATCGCGACGATATTCGACCCATTGGAATATTCAAACGGGGGCTTTTCCACTCGCATATCGACACATGCGGCCAGATCGTTCCTGATAATGATGCGGCCCGTATCAGCGGCAAGCGCCACCCCGCCACTCGATAGGTGGAGAATCGAAATCAAAGCCATGATATTCATCGGTTTCCCGCAAGCTGCAAGCATGAGCGTCAATTCCTATTGTACAGGTTGGTTCAAAACCACTGTTCTGGCATGAGGATCAATGCTGACCTTTATGTGTTTGCCTTCGGCAAAATCCGCAATTCGCACCGGAGAAATATGAGCGTCAATCGCCGTTTCAAATTCCTCGCCATTGGCGCGCGTCACGCGCAAGCGCAGGCGCACAACTAAAAAACTGTATGCACCAAGCCGCTTGCCTGTATCGGTGGCTTCCAGAACCAAGGCAGAACCGGGCTCACCGGTATGTTGGACCTCTTTCAGGGCCGCAGTTGTCTCAACACGTTGCCGAGATAGCCTACGAATATACCAGATGGCCATTAGCGCTTCGATCAGAAGGAAAAGACCTATCGCCACCGCCCACCAGGTCCACGCAGGAAAATCCATATAGTGCCTCTTCGTATATTGCTTCGCCGTTATATCTGCTGATGAATTATCAAACGAAACTTGCAGAAGGTAGAGTGATTCCTGTTTTAACAGAACCGCTGGAACCACTCTATCTCTTTGTTTTTACGCATGATCAGACGCAACGAAGCGGGATCGGAAATCAGTCCAATGGACTGATCTGTCCGCCCGAAATTTAGCGACCTTACGAAAAAGACCGGATCAGGCTGCCAACCAGAATGTTCCAGCCATCAATCAGCACGAAGAAGAGAATCTTGAACGGCAGCGATATCACCGTCGGCGGCAGCATCATCATACCCATGGACATGGTGAGCGTCGCTACCACGAGGTCGATCACCAGAAATGGCAGCACGATCAGGAAGCCGATTTCAAAACCGCGCCGCAGTTCCGAAATCATGAATGCGGGAACCAGCACCCGGAAATCGACGATGCCGTCATCGCTCGTGCGAAACGACGGATCGGCAAGGTCTTCAAACAGGCGCAGATCCTTGTCGCGCACCTGTGCCATCATGAACTCCCGGAAAGGCTGCGATATTTCACCGAAGGCTGCTTCCTGCATGATTTCATTACGCATCAGGGGCTGCACGCCGTTGTTCCAGGCCCGGTCGAAGGCGGGCGCCATGACGTAGAAGGTCATGAACAGGGCAAGCGAGATCATTACCATGCTGGCAGGTGCGGTCTGGAGACCAAGGCCCGAACGCAAAAGCGAGAAGGCAATGGCAAAGCGCGTGAAGCTTGTCACCATGATAAGCAGGCCCGGCGCAATGGAAAGCACGGTCAAAAGCCCGAACAATTGCACGATCTGGCCGCTTGCAGCCCCGCTGCCCGCGGGCAGAAGCTTGTCGAGCGGCAGCGCCTGCTGCGCCTGTGCGGAAACGGTGAGAGCGAGCGTCAGGATGACGCCGAGACCGAGGGAGTGCTTCATTCCACCACCAGCGCCGAGATGAAAACACGGTCAACCGCGCCTTCTGAACGCAGGCGCGCGCGTTCTTCCAGATCGGTGCGCAGATAGGCAAGCCCCGCCGCGCCCTGCAATTGCATGAGATTGACGCTGCGCAGAAAACGCATGAAATCATCGCTGACATTGGCAGCCATTGCCGGCGGAATTTCGTGGCCGGGTTTGGCGACAAGCGAGGCTTCGAGCCGCACCCAGGTGGTCTGTGGAATGCCCAGATTGGTGATGATCGGCTGCAACGGCACAACCGCACCGATGGAGCGGGACTCGAAGCTTCCCGGCTTTGGCTTGTCTTCCTTGCCGGAAGGTTTGGCGGAAGCCTGTTGCCCGGCGGAAATCATATTGCCCAGATACCAGCCGCCACCGCCGGCAATTGCCGTGAGAACGGCGACAGCCGCAAGCAGGCCCATCATGGAACCCTTCGCCTTGCCATCCTTTTCCCGTGCCGCATCACTCATGTCCGACACGCCTTAGAAAGGAGAAAACTGGTCGAGAATCTGCTGGCCATAAGGCGGCTGCTGAATCTCGCTCAGTCGCCCGCGCCCGCCATAGGAGATGCGCGCTTCGGCGATCTTGTCGTAGGAAATCGTGTTGTTGCCGGAAATATCGCGCGGACGCACGACACCGGCAACGTTCAGCACGCGCAATTCATTGTTCACACGCACTTCCTGTGACCCACGGATGATGAGGTTGCCGTTCGGCAGCGTGTCGGTGACGATGGCGGCAATCTGCAAGCGGATATCCTCGCTGCGTTCAATCGTGCCCTTGCCCTTCGACTTGCTGTCGGAATGAGTGTTGACCGAAGCATCCATATCACCGCCAGCCGCCGCGCCCGTAATGCTGCTGGTGGCGAATGAACCGCCTCCGCCGTAAATGCCCTTCGACACGCGCTCGCGGTCCGTCTTGTTATCGAGGTTGGCGCGATCATTGATGGAAATGATGACGGTCAGCACATCGCCCGGCGTCGCCGCGCGCGGGTCCTTGAAGAAATTGCTCGAACGCTGATCCCAGAGCGAATAGGACGCCTTGCCGGGCCGCGCCGGATAGCCGTTGAACTGCGGATTGTTCTGCATGCCGAGATGGGCCGCGACCGGCGACAGGTCGGGCGCGCGGCCAATTTCCTCGGGCTTGGTGGCGCAACCGGCCAGAAGGAGCACCATTGCTACTGCAAGGATCGCTTTGTTCATGCTGTTTTTCATTGCACCGTATTCCCGGTCTGCGCTGCGGCGCGCTGATCCCTGCCCGACTGATCCTTCACAGGCTGCGCAGCACTTGACGTGCGCTGCGAACCGACAATGACGCGCGCAAGCTTGGCCGCCTTTTCCGGCGGCATTTCATTGAGGATGATGCTGGATACGCGCGGATTGAGCTCGAGGATAAGTGCCGCTGCCGCTTCATCACCGATCAGCGCCATTTGCGCAGCGGCCGCATCCGGCTTCATTTTCGAGATGATATCGACCAGTGCATCCTGTGCCTTGCTGACAAACTCGTCGCGGCGCTTCAGCCACAATTCATATTCACGGCGCTTTTCCTCAAGCGCGCGCATGCGTTCCTCGACATCGGCCTTCAGTTCGGTCAATTGTTTGGCCTGCAAGGCATAGCGGGCATCTGCCGCCTGATCGTCGATATTGCCACAGAACTTGCGGATTTCATCGAGATTGCCGAGCGCGGGCGGATCGGCAAAAGCGGGAACAGACGCCGCGAGAAACAGCGCCACCGCCGAACCATACCGGATCATTTTATGCGCCATAATCATTGCACCACCAGTTCGGCATGAAGCGCGCCGGATGTCTTGATTGCCTGCAATATCGCGATGATGCCGGTGGGCTTCACGCCGATCTGATTGAGCCCCTTCACGAGATTTTCGAGATTGGCGCCGCTCAGGATGCCGATCTTGGCGTTCTGCTGGTTGACGGCGATATCGGTGTTGGGCTCAACCGCCGTCTCGCCGTCACTGAACGGCTCTGGCTGGACGACCATCGGCGTTTCCGTCACACGGACCGTCAGGCTGCCATGGCTGATCGCAACCTTGGAAATGCGCACCTTTTCGCCAATAACGACCGTTCCGGTCCGCTCATCCACTACCACCCGCGCCACTTCGTCGGTGGTGATCGGCAGGCCCTCAAGCTCTGCAAGAAAACGGGCGGCAGGCACGTTCTTCGGGCGTGACAGGCGGATCGTCTTGGCATCGCGCGCAATGGCCACCCCGCGACCATAACGGCGCTTGGCGAAGACATTGATCGTATCGGCAGCGCGCACGGCGGTCGTGAAATCGGGGTCACGCAGTTCCACGATCATCTCCCGGTCCTTGCCGAAACTGCCCGCCACCTCGCGCTCGACCAGCGCGCCATTGGGGATGCGCCCGGAAGTTGGCACGCCTTGCGTGACGCTTGCGGCTTCACCTTCCGCCGAAAAGCCGGAGACGATCATATTGCCCTGCGCCACGGCATAAATCTGATTATCCGCCCCCATGAGCTGGGTCATGACAAGCGTACCACCTTGAAGCGAGGTCGCATCGCCAAGTGACGACACCGTTACATCGATGCGCGAACCGGCACCGGCAAAGGCAGGAAGGTTAGCCGTCACAATAACTGCCGCCGTATTCTTCGAGCGGGTGGAATTGCGCGGTGCACTGATGCCCAGATTATCCAGCATGGCGCGCATGGATTGTTCGGTAAACGGCGAATTGCGCAGGCTGTCGCCGGTGCCCTTGAGACCGATTACAAGACCATAGCCCACAAGCTGGTTTTCGCGCACGCCCTGAATGGTGGCGATGTCCTTCAGGCGCGCAACCGCGCTGCCCCGGCCAAGCTCGGCATAGGTCATTTTCGACGGATCGCCACCTGCGCCAAGCCAATCGGCATCGGCATCCACGGCAGAACCGAATTCGCGCACATTCCTGGCCGATTCATCCGCAAAGCCCGCGGCCGGCTGAAAATGAGCGCCGAGGCGGTAATAAGGGTGGCGCAAGTCTTTCGCAGAGCCTGAATCCAAAAGCGGCAGGCCGAGGCGAAAATGGTGATTTTCGAGTACCGGAGCGCAGTGTACTGAACGTACATGAGCACCGGAACGCAGAAAAGCGCCATTTGCAGACCGGTATGGCGACTTTTGGAACAGGCTCTCACTGCATCCCCACCTGAATACGACCATTTGCGAGCACTGTGCCGGACACGATGATGCCGCTATCGACGTTACGAACCTTGATGAAATCGCCAGCCACACCGGATTCGAGCGGTGTACCCATCGCAGTTATAGTCAGCGTGCCGGCGGTAAAGACCAGTGGTGCAGGAATGCCGCGCGTGACCAGAGACGGCTCGCCCAGTGCCGAAACGAGGATCGGCTTGCCGGGAAGCAGCGTCTTGCGCGCCACCTTGCCCACCGCCTGATCCAGCGACAGCACATATTGGGTCGCCGCAGGCGCATTGATGAAGAACTGCTTTTCCAGAAGCGCGGTATCGCTCACGATTGGTCCGGGATAGACGGTCGCCGAAGGCACGACAAAAGCAATGCGGTCTGCCGCACCGGCGCCAGCCATTGCTGCCAGCAGAAAGCCACCAGCAAGAGCCAGCCGCGCCGTTTGAAAAATCGCCTTCACCGTCAACGCAAGTTCTTCGATACGGTCGCCGCCATTTCGTCGGCGGCCTGAATAACCTTGGAGTTCATTTCATAAGCGCGCTGCGCCGTGATGAGATCGGTAATTTCCTTGACCGGATCGACGTTCGACGCTTCCAGATAGCCCTGCTTGATCGAGCCGTAGCCCGGATCACCCGGAACGCCGACCAGCGGGCCGCCGGATGCTTCCGTCTCGCGGTAGAGATTGCCGCCAAGCGGTTCGAGACCGGCTTCATTGGTGAAATTTGCAAGGGTTAACTGGCCGAGATCAACCTGATTGATCTGGTCCTGCAACTTGGCGAAAACCTGCCCCGTATCGGTGATCGTCACTTCAATAGCGTCCGGCGGAATGGTGATGGCCGGTTCGACCGGATTGCCGTCAAGCGTCACAAGCTGGCCATCGGCATTCTTGTTGAATGCGCCAGCGCGGGTATAAAGCGTCTCGCCGGTCGGGCTCTGGATCTGGAACCAGCCACGCCCGGTCAGCGCCACGTCATAAGGATTGCCGGTCTGGTTGAAACTGCCCTGAATGTGGAGATTGCGCACCGCCGCCGTCTGCACGCCAAGGCCCACCAGCGCGCCCTCGGGCACGATGGCCTGGTTCGCCTGATTGGGCACGCCCGCCGTGCGCTCCGACTGGTAGAGAAGATCGGTAAATTCGGCCCGTGCGCGCTTGAAGCCCGTTGTGTTGATATTGGCAATATTGTTGGCAATCACTTCCAGATTAAGCTGCTGGGCGTTCATGCCTGTGGCGGCAATCGTCAGGGCTTTCATGGCGCGTCCTTAATCTCTCGTCTGGACAGAAGTCTGAATCACAAGTCGCCATGCGGGTTGCAAACGGCGACTTTTGGATCAGACGCTAGATGGGCATACGGCTGATTTCGAGATAGGCCTGCACGATCTTGTCGCGGATCGCGATGGCCGTCTGGAGCGACTGTTCGGCTTCCATGACGGAACTGACCACATCGCGCACCGGCGCATCGCCCTTGATGCCCTGTATCGACGTTGCCTCTGCCGCCTGCAATTTCTGGCTGACGGAACCCGTCATCTGCGACAGAACTTCACCGAAGGAAGCACCGGGGGCGGCCGGAACGGCCTGCGGTGCGGAAGCGGACCCAACGCCCTTTTCGGCAACGGTTTCCGACAGGCGCGACAGGGCATTGCGCGCCGAAACACTCATGATCGAGTCGTACATTATGTGCTCCTCAAGAGGTCGATCGTCATCGAAATCAGCTCACGCGCCTGCCTGACCACCTGCAAATTGGCTTCGTAGGAACGGTTTGCCTCGCGCATGTCCGCCATCTCGACGACCATGTTGACATTTGGATATTTGACATAGCCGCGCGCATCCGCTGCGGGATGGCTCGGATCATATTGTTCGATAAAGGGCGAGGTATCCTTGCCCACTTCCGCAACCCGAACCTCGGCTGCACCCGTGCCTTGTTCAAGCTCGGTGCGGAACGAAACCGTCTTGCGGCGATAGGGATCGGTATCCGCCGTCCTGGCGGTGGACTGCGCATTGGCAATATTTTCGGAAACGATGCGCAGGCGTGTCGACTGGGCCGAAAGGCCCGATGCCGCGATCTTCAATGTGCTTTGCAAGGCATCGGAAGACATGGCTACCCCTTCGCGACCGAAAGCATCATGCGATGGAACGCCTTGACGATGCTGGTGTTGAGCGAATATTCGCGGGCGATTTCGCCAGCCTTCATCATTTCCTGTTCAACATCGACCGTATTGCCGGAATGGGTCTGCTCGGTAACGTCATCGGGGCGCAGGCGCGTGGCCGCGATACCGTCCGCCTCGGCTTCCAGATGCAAGGGGCTGGTGGCAGTCATGGTAAGCTGCGTCTTATCCAGCACATCCGCGAAGGGCTGCACATCCCGCGCCCGGAAATCCGGCGTATTCGCATTGGCGACATTGCCTGCGACGGTGGCCTGTCTCACCGACAACCACTGCGCCTGCCTTGCAGCCAGATCGAAAAGATGAATGGAGCTCATGGAGTTTCCCGCCTTTACCGTTGGTTAACTTAAAGGCCGGAACTTGCGTCAAGCTTGCGCGGGTTGCCCCTGACGCTTAAGCCTGAACCGGTATGGACGTCTCCGCGCACAGGCTTTGTAGCGACACTTCGGCGCGGTTCCACAGGCGTCTTTCGTAACAGGCAGCAATCTGCAATTGCCGGAACGACCCCTTAATAGTTTGAATTTCCTGCAAAAAATCCGCTCATACCCGGTGGTTTGGCGGCATCCGTCCGCGCCCGGTTCGTACCATATTTTAACATATATCGCTTTTTTATGAGAATTTTTGATAAAATATGTTCATAATCGAATTGTTTTATTATATGATCCTCATAAACGCACGGAGTGATTATGGTGTCTTCAGATTACAGCGTATGTATCGTGGGCCTCGGCTCAATGGGTATGGGCGTCGCCCAATCCTGTATCGCGGCCGGTCTTCGCACCTATGGCATCGATCTTGATCCGGCCAAATGTGAGGCGATCATAAAGGCGGGCGCAATTGGCGCTTCATCGCGGTGCGAAGCGGCAGGAAAACTGGATGCCCTGGTTCTGCTTGTGGTGAATGCCGCACAATGCAAGGCGGTGCTGTTTGGAGAAAATGGCCTTGCCGCTCAAATGAAACCCGGCGCCGCCGTGATGGTTTCATCAACCATCTCAGCCGCCGATGCCAAGGAGATTGCGGCAGCACTCGAAGCCTATAATCTTCTGATGCTGGATGCGCCTGTTTCCGGCGGCGCGGCAAAAGCGGCAAGCGGGGATATCACGGTTATGGCTTCCGGTTCGCGCGAAGCTTTCGAGAAATTGCGCCCCGTGCTCAATGCCGCCGCTGGTAAGGTTTACGAGATCGGCCAGGAAATCGGGCTGGGAGCAACCGTCAAGATCATCCATCAATTGCTGGCAGGCGTACATATTGCAGCCGGTGCAGAAGCAATGGCGCTTGCCGCCCGTTCCGGCATTCCGCTCGACATCATGTATGACGTGGTTACACATGCGGCTGGCAATAGCTGGATGTTTGAAAACCGCATGAAACATGTGGTGGATGGCGATTATACGCCCAAATCCGCCGTCGATATTTTTGTCAAGGATCTGCGCCTGGTGACGGAAACCGGGCTTTCCATGAACTTCCCGCTGCCGCTTGCAACAACGGCCTACAGCCTGTTCGCCAATGCCTCGAATGCCGGCTTTGGCAAAGAAGATGATGCCGCCGTTATCAAGACATATGCCGGCATCAAACTTCCCGACAGGAGTGCATGACATGCGCCTTGGCGTCATTGCAGACGATTTTACCGGAGCAACCGATATCGCAGGATTTCTGGTTGGCAACGGCCTGCGCACCATTCAGCTGAATGGCGTTCCAGCGGACGACCTTGCCGTGGATGCGGATGCGGTCGTCATCAGCCTGAAGGCCCGTTCCTGCCCGACCGGGCAAGCAATTGCCGAAAGCCTCGCGGCGCTGAAATGGCTGCAAAAAAACAACTGCCAGCAATTTTTCTTCAAATATTGCTCCACCTTCGACAGCACGCCAAAAGGCAATATCGGGCCTGTCACCGATGCATTGCTTGAGGCACTGGGTGAAGAATTCACCGTCATCTGCCCTGCCCTGCCCGTCAATGGCCGTACCATCTATAATGGCTATCTGTTTGTGAACGGCGTTTTGTTGAGCGAAACCGGGATGCGAAACCACCCCGTCACGCCCATGACCGACAGCAACATCATGCGGGTAATGGAATCCCAGTCGCGCGGACGTGCAGGAAATATTTCCAGCACTATCGTCGATCAGGGCAGCGATGCAGTGCGCGACGCACTCAGGAAGCTTCAGTCCGAAGGCATCCGCTATGCCGTCCTCGACGCCCTGAACGACCAGCATATAGAAACGCTTGGGCGTGCCGTATCGCAAATGAAGCTGGTTACGGGCGGCTCGGGCCTTGCAGACGGGATGGCGCGCGCATGGACACAACTGCGCGGCAAGAATGTTGCGGCGGCTGAAGCTGCCGGCGCGCCTGTGAAGGGACGCACGGTCATCCTCTCCGGTTCCTGCTCCCAGATGACCAATGCGCAGGTGGCCGCATACAAGGCAAAGGCCCCCGCGCTGGCCATGGATGTCGAGAAGGCCATAAACGACGCGGCCTATATCGATGTTCTGGCCGAATGGGTGCTCGCACAGTCTGGCGATGCTTTGCCGCCGCTCGTTTATGCAACCATGCCGCCGGAAGCACTGAAAGCAGTGCAGGAGCGATTTGGTGGCGAACGTGCAAGCGCTGCCATCGAAGATTTGTTCGGGCAGCTTGCGAAACGTCTCGAAGCCGAAGGGTTTACGCGATTCATTGTTGCAGGCGGAGAAACATCCGGGGCTGTGACACAGGCTTTGGCAATCGATGGGTTTACCATCGGGCCCCAGATTGCGCCCGGCGTTCCCTGGGTACGCGGGATCGGAAAACCATTATCGCTTGCACTGAAATCCGGAAATTTCGGCACTGAGGCTTTCTTCTTTGAAGCCCAAAAGATTGCCAATCAGGAAGGAGATAAATAATGCCGCGTTTTGCTGCCAATCTGTCGACGATGTTTAACGAGGTGCCATTCCTCGAACGTTTTAGACTGGCTGCCGAAGCAGGTTTTGGCGGCGTCGAGTTTCTGTTTCCTTATGACTTCGACGCTGATGTCATTGCCAGGGAATTGAAGCAGCACAATCTCACGCAGGTTCTTTTCAACATGCCTCCCGGCGATTGGGCTGCGGGCGAACGCGGCATGGCAGCTATTTCGGGTCGCGAACAGGAATTCCGCGACAATGTCGATATCGCCCTGCATTATGCATTGGCGCTGGATTGCAGGACGCTTCACGCCATGTCCGGCATCACGGAAGGGCTGGACCGGAAAGCCTGCGAGGAAACCTTTATCGAAAACTTCCGCTATGCGGCAGACAAGCTTGCTCCGCACGGCATCACGGTGCTGGTCGAGCCCCTCAATACGCGCAATATGCCCGGCTATTTCATCGTGCATCAACTGGAAGCCGTTGGCCTCGTAAAGAGGGTCAACCGCCCCAATGTCGCCGTGCAGCTCGATCTCTATCATGCCCAGATCATGGATGGCGACCTGACCCGCCTGATCGAGAAAATGAACGGTGCATTCAGCCATGTTCAAATTGCATCCGTTCCCGACCGGCATGAGCCGGATGAAGGCGAATTGAACTATCCATATCTTTTCTCGGTCCTGGAGAGTGTCGGCTATCGGGGATGGGTGGGATGCGAATATAATCCGCGGGGCAAAACGGAAAGCGGCCTCGCCTGGTTTGCCCCATACCGGGATCAAAGCGCATGATACCGGCTGAACGGCAGGCTCTGATTGTCAGCCGCCTTTCGGCGCGCGGCATCTTGAGCATTGCGGAACTGGCCGAAATGCTGGGCGTATCGCCAATGACGGTGCGCCGCGATATTCATTCGCTGGAAGAACAGGGGCGTGCGCTTTCCGTGGCTGGCGGCGTACAGCTTCCTGAACGGATTTTCAGCGAGCCTTCCCATATCGTCAAGGCGGCCCTTTACCACAATGAGAAAGCGGCGATCGGTCAGCTTGCGGCACAGATGATAAGACCCGGAACGGTGATCTATCTCGATGCGGGTACAACCACGCTTGAAATAGCCTACCGGCTCACAGACCGGCAGGACCTCACGGTCGTCACCAATGATTTCGTGATTGCCGCGTTCCTTTCGCAGGAGAGCAATTGCAAGCTTTTCCATACGGGCGGCGAAGTGGAACGAGAAAACCAATCCTGCGTGGGAAGTGCCGCCGGGGAGGCCATCCGTCGTTTCAACTTCGATCTCGCATTCATCTCGACATCCTCATTCGGCGCGCGTGGTGTGTCCACGCCCTCCGAAAACAAGATCGCCGTAAAACGCGCCGTCGTTGAAAGTGCGGTTCGCAGGGTGCTTGTAACAGACAGCAGCAAATACGGCCTCATCGGCACATTCAATGCAATCCCGCTCGACGTGTTGTCCGCCGTCGTTACCGATGCGGGCCTGCCCGAAAATGCGCGGGAAACAATCACGCAGCGCGGCGTCGAGTTGCATCTGGTTGAAGCCGGCACAGGCAAAGTCGAAGGGAAAATCTGATGGCTAAAATCGTCGTTACCGGGGGCGCCGGCTTCCTGGGCAGTCGTTTGATCCGTGGGCTTCTGGCATCGCGGGGACAAAACGGGGTTCCCTCTTTCGACAGCATCGTTTCTGTCGATCTCGTGGCGTGCTCCATCGATGATCCACGCATCACGTCGGTTACGGGCGATATTGCCGATCCGGCATTTGCCCGTTCAGTCATCACAAAAGGGACGGTTGGTGTCTATCACATGGCCGCCGCGCTCAGCGGTCAATCCGAAGCCGAATTCGACGTCGGCATGCGTGTGAACATTGACGGAACCCGCGCCCTGCTGGAAGCCGCGCGGGCAACGCAGGAAGCACCGAAGTTTATCTTCACCTCCTCGCTTGCCGTGTTTGGCGGGGAAATGCCGGATGTCGTGCCGGAAAACCTGGCGCTGTTGCCGCAATCGTCCTATGGGGCGGAAAAGGCAATCGGGGAGTTTCTGGTTGGCGATTATTCCCGCAGAGGCTTCATCGATGGCCGTATCTGCCGCCTGCCCACGATCGTCGTGCGCCCTGGCAAGCCGAATTCTGCGGCATCCTCCTTTGCAAGCGGCATAATCCGCGAGCCGCTGGCAGGCATCGCCTCCAACAATCCGGTGCCACCCGCAACGCGCATGTGGCTTTCCTCGCCGGATATTGCTGCCCGCAACCTCGTTCACGCAATCACTGTCGAAGGTTCGGCCCTCGGTATCAATCGCGCGCTCAACCTGCCGGGGATCTGCGTTACCGTCGCCGATATGCTGGACAGCCTTGAGCGCATTGCCGGAAAGGACGTGCGGGCGCTGGTTTCAGCCGAACCGGAACAGCGCGTCATCGATATTGTCTGCTCATGGCCCGGCGAATTCGACATCGCTCGACCGCTGGCGCTTGGTTTTACACGCGATGCCGATTTCGACGCGGTCGTGCGCCAATATCGGGACGAGTTTGCACACTCTTCCTGATGGCCACAAATTTGGAACAAAGAACATGACAGAACAAGAAATTCGCGAGCTTATCGTCGAGCTTGGTGCCAGCCTTTTTGCTCGCGGATATTGCGTGGGCAGTGCTGGAAATATCAGTGTTCGCCTGGCAGACGGCTATTTGATGACGCCTACAAATTCATGCCTTGGGCGTCTCAGGGCAGACCGTCTGAGCAAACTGGACAAGGGCTGGAACCATATTGGCGGCGACCGCCCGTCAAAAGAAGTTTTCATGCACCGCGCGGTTCTTGGCGCACGCCCGCAGGCCGGGGCGGTTGTTCACCTTCATTCGACCTACGCGACTGCCATCAGTTGCCTCAGCAGCCCGGCAGACACTATGCCGATAACCCCGCTCACGCCCTATTTCGTGATGCGGATCGGCAAACACCTTCCCACCATTCCTTATTACCGCCCCGGCGACCCTGCCATGGAGCGGGAAATCCACGACGACGCCCAAAATGCCTCCGCCATGTTGCTTGCCAATCATGGTCCGGTTGTTTCCGGCAATTCCCTTGTGGATGCCGTTTATGCTGCCGAGGAACTCGAAGAATCCGCGCGCCTTTCCATCATGCTTCAGGGCTTGCCCGCCCGAAAGCTGACAGACGAGCAGATTGAGGACCTTCTCCATACCTTTAAATAATTTTCCGCTTCCGGGAGTGAAAGCAATGAAAAACAGCAATACAGCCATCACCTCGCCTGAGGTGGTGGAGAACATGACCTATCGCAAAGTCGCGTTTCGCATCATCCCGCTATTGATGATCTGCTACATCATCGCCTATCTCGACCGCGTCAATGTCGGCTTTGCGAAATTGCAGATGTCGGAAGAGCTGGGTTTCAGCGAAGCCATTTATGGGCTTGGCGCAGGGCTGTTCTTTATCGGCTATTTCTTCTTTGAAATCCCGAGCAATATCCTGCTTCATAAACTTGGCGCCCGTCTGTGGATTGCGCGCATCATGATTACGTGGGGCCTGCTGTCGGCCCTGTTTGCCTTCGTGCAGACGGAATGGCAGTTTTATATTCTGCGCTTCCTGCTTGGTGCGGCCGAAGCCGGCTTTTATCCGGGCGTGATCCTCTATCTGACCTATTGGTTCCCATCCCACCGCCGCGGCAATATGTTTGCGCTTTTCCAGGCTGGCAGCCCCGCCGCAGGCATTTTCGGCAACCCGCTTTCCGGCTGGATCATGGATCAGTTCCACGATACCGCAGGCTGGCAGGGCTGGCAGTGGATGTTTGTTCTGGAAGCAATTCCGGCTGTCGTTCTCGGTGTCGTGATCCTGCTTTATCTCGACAATTCCGTTAAAGCCGCCAAATGGCTGACCGAGGAAGAAAAGGCCATCATTTCACGGGATATCGAAGCCGACAGCAAGGGCAAGGCCGCAAGTCATTCGCTGATGTCCCTTGTTAAAAACCCGATGCTCTGGGTCATGATGCTCATTTATTTCTGCTTCGTCATGGGACAACACGGCTTGACGCTGTGGATGCCGACGCTCATCAGGGCCTCCGGCGTGACCAGCAATGTCACAATCGGCCTGCTGGGCGCCATTCCGTTCATCTGCGCAATTATCGCAATGGTGATCTTCAGCCGCAGTGCCGACCACTATCGGGAACGCCGCTGGCATCTCGTGGTCCCTGCACTTCTTGGCGCGGTCGGTTTTGTCGTTGCGGCCAGCGCAACCAACACGACTGTTTCGATCATCTTCCTGTCCATGGCTGCGGCTGGCGTTCTGGCTTGCGCACCGCTGTTCTGGTCGCTGCCGACGGCAATCCTCAGCGGCGCTGCGGCAGCTGCCGGTATCGCGCTGATCAACTCCGTCGCCAACCTT
This sequence comes from Brucella melitensis bv. 1 str. 16M, assembly GCF_000007125.1. Taxonomy (NCBI): domain Bacteria; kingdom Pseudomonadati; phylum Pseudomonadota; class Alphaproteobacteria; order Hyphomicrobiales; family Brucellaceae; genus Brucella; species Brucella melitensis. The sequence continues at coordinate 1,134,491 of NC_003318.1, forward strand.
GCCGGTTTCATCAGCCCTTACATGGTTGGCATCATTCGCGATGCGACTCACTCGTCGGAACTTGGCATGTATGTTCTGGCCGGGTTCCTGATCCTGGGTGCTGCAATCGTGCTGTGCATACCTGCAAGCAAAGTCAACCGGTAGGTCTGTTCTTAAGTCCCAAACACGCGACAATCCCGGTTTACCGGGGTTGTCCTCCTCTGGATCAGCCAGTCACGACAGGCCTGACAATATAGAGCGCATCCCGAAAAGTGCAAAACGGTTTTCGGAAAAGATGCGCGTCAAAACAAATAGTTAGAGCGCCGATCTGATTCATTCAGATCGAAACATGCTCTAGTCACACTTTCCCAAGACGACGGCGAAGCTCTGCATTCTCCATTCGCAACTTATCTGCAAGTTCCTGACGGAGCCGTTGATTTTCAGCTTCAAGCTCAATCAATTCCTGCAAGTCCTTGCCTAATGTCGTTGAACTTGCAGGCCCGTTTCCGGTGAATATCTTTTTCCAATTATAGTATGTTTGCTCACTAATGCCCGCAGTGGCCAGGGCGTCCTTGAGGCTCGACTGGCCGCTTTTAACGCTCGTCGCAATTTCAGAAAATACTTTCCTGCGTTCTTCAGGCGTGTATCTCTTTACCATACGCCCATTCGCAGTATGTTTCTCATTTTCCAAAGTTTTCGTCCCGCGCGACCGGGACTGTGAAGAATGATCTTTAAAATTTTTTATAACATCTTCCGGCGTATACATATCCGGTCCATGCTCAAATTCAGTGGCCATCGATGAATGCTCCATCTATAGTTCTTATTATGCCCCATTGCGCGCAAATCATCATCCGATATTCCGCCTGGCTCTGACTGCCCATTTTGGGCATGGCGCATTGTTATATCGTTCGTGTAGTAGCGTCAATTGAGCCGTATCTATATGTTATTTATCTTATCTCTAACTATAATTCCGAGTATTGAAGCTGGTGGGACATCGGCACATTAATTAAGTATTTTCTTATATACATATAATTGTCGGATATATAGTTAAGCGCCTTACAATTCCTGATTGGTATAAGTGACAAGCCGCGCCACGTTGCCTCTGCCAAAACCGGGAGCCTCTTTACCTCAATTCCGGGCAAAAAAAGCGCCTATGAACTGGGTGGAACAACCTTCGCTATTTCTTGCGAAATATATTTCGGGAACGAAAAACCATCAACATCTAATGAAAGCAGCGTCGCACCGCTGGCCTGAACATCCCTGGGGGACATGCCGAAACGATTTTTGAACGCGGAAGCAAACTGCGCCGGATCGTTGAACCCGCAGCGATATGCCACTTCCTTGGAGTAAACCGTGCGATTGCGCTCTTCGGCCAAAATGCGAAAGGCGCGGTCGAGCCGCTTGTCACGAATAGTTTTGGCAACGCCGCCATCATTCTCGAATGCCCGATAGAGATGAGAACGGGACACATGGAAATTCTGAATGATTGTGCGGGGGCCCAGAAGCGGGTCGGAAAGATTTTGATCGATGAATGAGAGAATGCGCTTCTTCATGGGAAGATTAACAGGCAGAAACCCGACCAAATTTTCCTCCAGGCCCGTTATGCCAGTGCGCAAAAAAGTAAGCATCACCTTTTGCGCGGCAATTGCCTCATCCATACTCAAGTCCGGGACGACCGCATTAAGCTCTTGAATATAACTGAATAACAACCGCGTTATCGGTCTGGTGCCGGACAGAACAAGGCCATGCAGATTTCTTCCGCCCACGACCTCTTCCAGCTCGGCACGCGGAATGAAGACTGTCGTTCGCGGCCCCTTGAAGGCCCGGCTGACAAGCGTTTTCGCCATATCGATAATGACGATATCACCCGGCTTGGCTGCCACATCCGTACCATCGAAGTCGCCAAGCAGATGTCCTCCGGTCAGGAGCTGCAGGACATAGAAATCAAGTCCGCCCTGGGCAATTATTTTTGGTGTACGCGCATAACTTTGCGTATTGAACGTGGTTGTACCGATCGTAATCAGGCCACTTGCATATAGCTTTGCCGACCCGGAAAGCTCATAGCTGCGATCATTCGGGTCCATGATGATTTCGTACATCGGCTTCATGGCCGCCCGCACCAAATCATTGCGGAAGCGGCTCTCAACCATATCAGTTGAAAAAAAAGCGTTATTTGTCATCGTGTGTTCGCCTCGACGTGAATAGCGCCAGATTTACCGGGGGTATTTGATGCAGGTTATGTAGCCGCCACCGTTTCGTCCAGCGTGGCGTAATGATGTTCTTCGGTTTCGGCAAATGCGTCGTTGTCGCCTCCAGCAAAAAGCGCGCGCTCATCTCCGTTTGCATCGCCTTCATATCACCGCACCGGCGGCGGCACCCGTGCCTTTTGCGACAGATGCAGCGGGTATGGGAATGAACAGCAGATATTTCCGATCTTCGGAAATCGGTTTGACCGCATTTCCAAACCGGGCGGCAAAGGCATCATATGCACTTTTGGGCACCAGCACCCCGTCACCCGGCTTGAGCCAGGCGGCCAGTTCATTCAGCGTTTGAAACCGGACGATCTTGTCTTGCGTATAGAACTCGGCCGAAAAGCTGCGCCCGCCCAGAATCGCCAGACGCCCCGGGCCGGAATAGCTTGCAATCAGGGGCGCTTGCGTGGGCAGAAACGACCGGCCCAGCCCAAAGAATGAGCCGATGGTGATGACAAGAAAGATCAGCAGAACCTCGACCACCCCCAGCTTGAGCCATCCCGCGCCAGCGGGGCCGGTTCGGGTCCACAATATAACGGCAAGCAGTGCTGCCGCCGGCACGCCCGGCAGCACATAGGCAAGGAGGATATTGGCCGCCGGGGTAAAGAACACCAACGGTGTCAGCGCGAACAGGAGCAGGTAGAGATGAAGCCCTTTGCCATCGGGCATACCGTTCTTTCTTAACCGCCAGATGAGAACGGGCAGCAGCGGGCTCCACGGCAATGTGGCCACGATCCAGAACAGCCAGATCGATCCTCTGGCATGTTCGCGGCCTGCGCCATAAAGATCGCCCGACCAGCCGGGCTGCAAGAAGCGCTGGATATGTTCGCCTATCAGGAAATATTTGAGGAAACCGGGAGGGGCGATTTCCGCAGCCGCATACCACGGTATGACAAGCACTGCGCATAGTGTCAGGCCGCCCGCCCAGGGCAAATGTTTCAGATCCCGCCAATTGCCGCGCCAAAGCATCCACACCGCAATCGGTGTCGCGGAAAGAACCACGGCCACAGGCCCCTTGGCCAGCAAGCCGATTGCCAGTCCCAGAAAGAAGAGCCAGCCCCAGCGGCGGCTTCCTGCCAACCCGTTGTAGAAACCCGCCATGCTGGCGGTGACCCCAAGCGTCAGCACCATATCGGTCTGGACGAATGCGGCAGAGACATAGAACAGGCCTGAACTGGCGGCAACCAATACGGCAATTGTCGCAGTGCGGCGGTCGGTCAGTGTGCAGGCCCATTGCCACAGGATGGTCAATGTTGCCAGGCTTGCCAGCAATATTCCCAGTCGCGCGGTAAAGGCTGTGGTGCCGAAAATGGCGATGCCCGCCGCCGACAGCCATGTATGCAGTGGCGGCTTGGCCCAGAACGGCACCCCATAATCGAATTGGGGCGTGATCCAATTGCCCGTTTCAACCATCTTGCGGGCAATTTCGGCATAGCGTGCCTCGGTCGGGTCTGTCAGGGGAACCCAGATCATCGCGAGGAGCCGCACAAAAAGCAGCAGAAACAGGCCCCAGACGATAGCACGGTTCTTCATCATTTTATCGGACTTTCAAACAGGATTCGGGCTTCGATGGCGCGGCTGCCAGCCGCGTGCCCGGCGCATTGCACAGGATCTGCGCCATCACCGGGATGGAGCATTATCAGGCAGTCCGGTGTTGCCCGGGCCAGAAGCTCAGGCAACCAGCGCCGAACACTGGCTGGATCGCCAAGGCGCAGAAACCCTGAAAAGTCATGGTTTGTTTTCAGTCCTGCCCTGACAAAAATGGCGCGCGCTCTTGCCGCCAGCGCCAGGATAAGCAGAACCTTTGCACCGCCAGCGCGAATATTGAGCCAGCGCCCCTCCCATGTGGCAGGCAACGGCACACGCACCCATGTAGCCGGGCCATAGGACAAGCGGGCCACGAGAGGCGCTATCGCCGGAAAACAATGACAATGCTGATGGCCGTCATAATAATCGGGCAGGCTGCCGAATTGTGTCACGAACGCATCTACCTGCCGCACCAGAGATGCTGTGATCGCGCCCAGAAAGGGTGCACCCAATAACGGCCGTATCAATTCGCCCAGCGGCCAGATGGGGCCGCCACCCGGAAGTGCCTGTGTCAGGTTCAGATGCAACCCGACTTTCGCACCACCGGCACGCAATTTCCGCAGCCGGGCGATGTCTTCAGGGTTCATTGCATCGTTCATCATGACTGACGTACCATCAAGCCGCCCGGTTTCGAGCCGCGACAGGATGACCCGGTCATGTCCGCGCCCTAGCCGAAAATCATCCGCGATCCGCATCATCGCTTTCCTTGCGGCGGATATCTTCAGCCAGAATGTAGATCGGGCGTTTCTTGGCTTCCAATACGGACTTACCGATATACTCGCCAAGCAGCCCGAGGAACATCAGCTGGATCCCTCCGAAGAATGCAGTCAATGCCAGAATCGAGGTAAGGCCAACCGGAACGCCGGGGAAGAAGAAATATTCCGACAGGACATAAAGGCCATATGCAGCGCTGAGGCCGGCCACGACAATACCTGCCAATGCCATGAGGCGCAGGGGCGTTGTCGAGAAACTGGTCATTGCGCCAAGCGACATCAATAATAGCTGGAGCGGATTGTAATAACTGGTACCCCGCATACGGGGAGGCGGCTGGAGAGGAAGGCCGACCTGATTAAAGCCGACCCAGCCATAGAGCCCCTTCATGAAACGGTCGCTCTCCGGCAGGCTGCGCAGGGCGGCCATGAAGCGACGATTGACCAGGCGAAAACCTCCCGCCCCCGGCGGAATTTTATATCGCTGATCACGATTGATGACCCAGAAGAACGCCCGTGACAATGCAGCCTTTACCGGCCCTTCCGAGGCGAGACGACTGGCCTTGTAGGCATAAACGCTATCAGCATCTTCCTCTTGCCAGATACGAACGAAATCCGCGATCATTTCAGGCGGGTGCTGAAGATCGGCATCCATCAGGATGGCCGCATCTGCCCCTTCAGCGGCGTCTATCCCGGCAGATAGCGCTGCTTCCTTGCCGAAATTGCGTGAAAAACGCAGCAGGCGAACCGGACGGGACCCGAAATCATGCGCCTTCAACAGCGCGAAACTGCCGTCACTGCTGCCATCGTCAATAAAGATAAACTCGATATTGAGCGTAAATTGGCTGGCGATATTGTCCGCGGCAGAGTGCAAGCGGTCGAGCAGATCAGACAAGCCTTCCGCCTCATTATAGACAGGAACGATAATGCAGAGGGTCTTTGCGTTCATGATGGACTCTTTGCAAAAATGATGACGGACGAGATAACGAAGTTAATGACTGAGGCGAGCCCGATCGCCAGAATTAGCGCAACCGCAAGTGGCAAGTCCGCATACAAGCATATTTGTAACATCGCAGCACGAAGAAAATAAATCGCACATGTCCAGCCCATAAAAAGAGCGTATTGCCGAAATATTTTGTGCGTTGAATACTGAAATGTAATGCGGATATGGAAAAAGAATACCACAGAACCGCTGATAAGCAGCGCCAGCGCAACCGGCGGATATAAATTTATGTAATTGCTCGCAGACAGCGTCACGACATAATCAATGACAGCGCCTATTGCGGAGCCGCCGACAAAAATGGGGAAGCGTTTAAACATCGCGCGGGGCGCCATCGCTAAAATAGCTGGAATTACGACCTGGTGTCATATCTGGATTTTCAACCTCAACTTGTCCAACGCCGCAGCAGTGAACCGGAGCGCCGCACCACGCCCATATTTGCCGTAAAAGCCGATGAATACAGAGGCCCGCACCCTGAATTCATCGGGATAATTCCCATTTTCACTAGTCTGTTCTTGCAGATCATGCGGTTCTTCTGTATCATTAAGATGTGCGATATCCGAAAAATTTCAGTATATTGAAAGGTTGTTTTACAAAGTTTTATGCGCCCCTCGTGCCGACTCGGTTAAAACATAAATAAATTATTTTACTTTATATCTTCCTAATAAACATGGATCAAACAGCGTCAATCCGCGGAAAAAACGGCGGAATCAAGAAAAGCGAAGAACTGTTTCTTTAAAATCTGCCGGGAAATTCGGGCACAAGCATGGCAGATGCTCTGTATTCCCCATGACTGGCACCAAAAAGCACTTTGATTTGATTATCCGGACGCGGTTCCCACTTTTCGATCACCACAAGCGTATGGAACAGGATCGCGAATGAAACAAGCACATGGACCCGACGATAATCGCAGCATGTGGATGCTCATGGGCATCGGGATCGTCTGCGTTTTCGGCTTTTTTATTCAAATATTGGTATTGAGCCGATATCTCGACCGCCCGCTTGCACTGTTTATGGCGTCCCAGAAAGGGACTGCCCTCGTGGATATCGCGGCACATATAACGAAATTTGGTAAAGCCTATTGGTTCCTCGTGCCAGCGGCAGCCCTTTTTGTTTTTTATCGGTTTATAAACCGCTCACCACAAAAGAGCTTCAACTGCTTTTTCATCATTGCAAGCATTGCCGTTTCTGGAATTGTCATCAAAATTCTCAAGATAATATTTGGAAGGGCGCGCCCGGGGGTTCTGATCGACGACGGGTTTTATGGATTTACGTTTTTCCGGCTGGATAGGGAGTTCAACTCGTTCCCTTCGGCGCATACCGGTGTTGCCATCGCTGCCGGAGTGGCCCTTGCGCTTATCATGCAAAAGCATCGCTGGGTTCCCATAATCCTCGGCATTGTCATTGCAAGTTCGCGGATCATCATCAATGCGCATTATCTCAGCGATGTCGTGGCCTCGTCGCTCATATCGACCGTAACCGTACTCCTGCTATATGATATTCTTGGATATTTCGGCTACCGGGCGGGCGAACCGGACCGCCATTCTCCCGATATGCAAGGCTCCTTGAAGCTTATGTCGAACGTGATCGGAGCACCCGTGGCCGAACACGAAAACGGGCAAAGGCCGCAGGATGGCCTGACAACACGCATTATCGGTGTGATGAACATCGCCGCCATTCTGATTTTAATCGGACTCATATTCGATTTCGTCCTCATTGAATGGTTTGAATGGCAGTATCAGCCCGCCGAGCTAATTCCGGGCTGGTGGCTGCCGGCCGCAATCACGCTTTGCGCGCTTGGCGTCGGCGCGAGCTTGTATGTCGGGCGAGCCGGGCGCGGCTGCGCCAGACGATGAACGAACCGTGGCCGGGAAAATCGATCACCGCCGCATATCGATGATATCGCCGGACGAGGTGGTAAGCTGCCAGGTGCCCGCGCCGCGGCCGATGGAAACGAGGCGGCTGCCATCCGGCAGGAGCGAGCCTTTCTCAACGAACCAATAACCCGACGCATCTTCGATCATCGCCATGCCGCCCACCACGTCACGCAGCGCAAAGACCGGCTTCGGGAAAGGCTGCCCCCTGCCGTCGCCAATCTCGCCCTCCCCCTTGCCTGCGCCCGGAAGCCCCTTGCCATTCGACATGACGGAGCCGGTCATGGTTTTATCCACCTCGGATGCGGGGGCAACCTGCTCAGATGGACGGAAAGACGGGAAGCGGCGCACAGTTTTCTGCTCGGACCGGTCTAGCGGATCGATGATCTTGCGCTCAGCCTTGTTTGCGGGGTTGAAATCGACACGCTGGAGATAGGTGACAATCGGCAACAGCGCACTTGCGGCAGCAAGTGCGATCACCGCAATCATCAGATAGCGGTCACCCTTGCTCAGTGGCTTCTTCATGCCCTCCTTACGGGCGGCAGCGGCCACCGCTGCCGTAAGCCGGGTAAGGTTTTTGTCTTCCTTCGGTTTGCGAAAGCCCGTCATCATGCGTTTTGCGCCTGTCTGTCACCGCGCAATGCTGCGGCAAGGTCGTTATAGGGATCGTCCGATAGGCCGGTTTCCGGTGATTGCTGTAAAGCTTCATAAATACGCGGCACAAAATCGACCGCCTGGTCCAGAAGCCCGTCATGGCCTTTCTGATAAGCGCCAATGGCGCGCAGGTCGCGCGTTTCCTCGAACCGGGCAACCATGCTGCGCAATTGCATCACCAGCTTACGCTGTTCCGGCGTCCAGTTGTGTTTGGCAAGGCGCGAAACGGAAGCCGGAATATCCACCGCCGGAAAGCGCCCCTGCGCGGCAATGGCGCGGTCGAGCACAATGTGGCCGTCCAGCGTTCCGCGAATAGTATCGGAAACCGGATCGTTATGATCGTCACCATCCACCAGCACGGAATAAATACCGGTGATGCTGCCACCCGCTTCGGCACTGCCGGGACCGGCACGCTCCAGAAGGCGGGGCAACTGGCTGAAAACACTTGGCGGATAACCGCGTGCAACCGGCGGCTCCTCGGCAGCAATGGCCACTTCGCGTGCCGCATGGGCAAAGCGTGTGACGGAATCGACGATCAACAGAACATTCTGGCCAAGATCGCGGAAATATTCGGCAATCGCCGTCGCCGTATTGGGCGCAAGGCGGCGCATCATCGGGCTTTCATCGCCGGTCGCCACCACAGTTATGGTCTTGCCCAAATGCCCGGCCATGGTTTCTTCCAGCATTTCGCGCACTTCGCGCCCGCGCTCGCCCGTCAGCGCCAGCACGACCGTATCGAAATCGGCAGCGCGCGTCATCATGGCGAGAAGCGTTGATTTGCCGACACCGGAGCCTGCGAAAATGCCGGTGCGCTGGCCAAAACAGAGCGGCGTGAAAATATCGATCACATTAACGCCGGTACGCAAGCCGCGATCCACCCGCGCACGGCGCAAAGCCGCCGGAGCAAGGCTTTCTGCCGCCATGGGGCGGGTGCCCGGTTTCAGCGCGCCCTTTCCGTCAATGGCATTTCCAAGCGCATTGATGACCCGGCCCCGCCATTCCGGCGCCGGGCGGATGCGCAACGGGCCTTCCTCGAAAACCGCTGCCCCCAGCGAAGGCATGATCCGGTCATCGAACGGTTTCACCAGCACCTGCAAATCGGCAACACGGATGATTTCGGCAAGGCTCGGCGCCCCCTACGCCAGCGCGGATTGCCACCGTATCGCCAAGCCGCGCATCGCGCGAAAGGCCACGCACTGCAATAGACGAACGCGAAACGTCACTCACCGTGCCCCCGATACCGGTGAGCGGCTCTGGCGCTATTGTTTGCTGGCGAACAAAAGCAGCAAGGCGGGTAAGTGGCAGATCAGGCGTCATCCGTTTTTGGAACCCAGCGTCTTGATCGCTTCGGATACGGTCGCCTCCTGTTGCGAGAGCAGATTGTTGACCTGCTCGAAAGCGCGGCTGATGCTGATGAGGCGGGTCATCTCCGTCATGGCATCCACATTGGAGCCTTCAATCATGCCCTGCACGACGCCGACACTGTTATCGTCCACCACCGGCTGGGCCGGCTTGCTGGGGATCACGCCGGAAGTGCCGCATAGGCGAGATCGGCATCGGCCGGGATGGTGTAAAGGCCGATCGCCCCAACCTGTACACCATTCTGGTAGATCGCGCCGTCGCTCGATATCCTGGGCGCACCACCGCCCGGATTGAGCACAATGGGCGCACCGCCGACATCGAGGATCGCATTGCCGGTGACGGAAACAGGGTCGCCTGTGGACAGCATCTTCATGCGCCCATCGCGTGAATAGACCTGCCCTTGCGGGGTGGAGAACGACATCCATGCATCGCCCTTCACGGCCACATCCAGCGGATTGTCGGTCTTGATCAGCGGGCCTGCTTCCGTGCGAATATAGCTCTTGCCCGCTGTGGCAAAGCTCACATCGTCGCTGGCCTTGTCGGAAACGATGGTGTCAAACTTCGTACCCTCGCCGCGAAAGCCGACCGTGGAGGCATTGGCTACATTATGAGCAATCGCATCCATCCGCCGTTCCAGCGTGATGAGCGAGGAAAGCCCGACATAGATCGAATTGTTCTGCATCAGCGCCCACCCGGCTTGAAGTTTTGCAGGGTTGCGAGGATGTTCATCGAAATGCCGATGGATGAGGTGCCGCCCAGAAGAAACGATGCGATGGAGGCCGGACTGCTCGCGGTCGGATTGTTCATTTCATGCATGGCCGTGAAGCGCGAAATGAACTTCGATACATAGTCGGGATCGGACATCTTGGAAAAATCGATTTTGTCGGCGATCATTTTCGCCTGCTTGTCGATATCTGCATTGGACATGGTGGACGGCCAGCCAAAGGTCGTCTGCACCATGGTCAGCAATGCCTTGTCGCCAAGAATTTCATAGGCATTGGTGAGCGAGGGCGCCTTGCGCTCGAAATAGAGCGCAAGCCGGACGCCCTCATTCTGGCTGCCCGCTTCCTTTTCCAGCGTCTGGCGGACATATTTGTCAATCACACCCTGCTGCGCCGCCGTACTCTGCGTGGCCTGCGCGCCTTTGCCTGCAAAATCGAAGACGGTGGCAAATTCCTTGTAGCGTTTGTCGGTCAGCTTATTGGCCATCGCGTCTTCATCGGTGACGCCTTCAGTCAGGATCTTGCGCACGAAAGCCTTGGCATAGGCCATGTCTTCAAGGCCGAACGCCTTCATGGCGTAATTGAAGAGCCGCGTATCGGCCATGAAATCATCAACCGATTTCACATTGCCGATATTTTCCTTGTAATAGGCCGTTTCGCGCTCCACCAGCGGCTCTTTTGAAACGCGCTGCAATGACCGCGTCATATTCGACGCGATCAGGCGATAGCTCGTCATCGTATCGACCATGCAAATGCCCCCTGCTGATATCTGCTCTCTTTATGGGAGGCCAAGCTTGTCCGAAGCTGGTTTCCGCCAGCACCGGCGGCAAGCTTCGCGCAAGCCGCAGTTCATAAGGTGCGATGAAAGAACTTGTATGCGGGGGTTTCTGGCTTTGGGCATTATCGTCGGTCTCGTCATCACGCTGGGCTGTATGCTGGGCGGCTTCATTGCCATGGGCGGGCATGTCAGTGTGCTGATCCAGCCGTGGGAATTCATCATCATTCTGGGCGCCGCACTCGGCACCTTTTTCGTGGCCAATCCCTTTTCGCTCGTGAAAGACACGGGCCGCGCCTGCATGGAAGCCTTCACGGACGCCGTGCCGAAGCAGCGCGATTATCTCGATGTTCTGGGCGTACTCTACAGCCTGATGCGCGAGCTGCGCGCCAAATCGCGCAACGAGGTGGAAGTCCATATAGACAATCCGAAGGAATCCCCGATTTTCCTCGCTTATCCAAGCGTGCTGAAAAAGGAAGACCTCACCAATTTCATCTGCGACTATTGCCGTCTCATCATTGTCGGCAATGTGCGCTCCTATGAAATAGAAGCCCTGATGGATGAGGAAATCCGCACCATCGCGCGCGACAAGCTGAAACCCTATCAGGCCATGATAACGATCTCGGAAGCCCTGCCCGCGCTCGGCATCGTCGCCGCCGTTCTAAGCGTCATCAAGGCCATGGGCGCGCTCGACCAGTCGCCGGAAGTGCTGGGCCATCTCATCGGCGCCGCACTCGTCGGCACCTTTGCCGGCATCTTCTTCTCCTATGGCGTGATCGGCCCCATCGCCAACAAGATCAAATCGACCCGCGAGAAGAACAACCGCCTCTATATCGTCGTGAAACAGACGCTTCTTGCCTATATGAACGGCTCCCTGCCGCAGATCGCCGTGGAATATGGCCGCAAGACCATTTCCGCCTATGAGCGCCCGACCATCGACGTGGTGGAGCAGGAAACCATGGCAAGCGTGCCAACACAGCAGGCCGCCTGATATGGATGACGCCACAACGCTGGAGCATAACCGTAAAAACGATGCCCTCGCGGAAAATCTTCTGCGTGCGGCAGGGCTTTCGGGCGACGACCTGAAATCGCTGGCGCATGTGTTCAAGGACGCCTCCTCGCATTTCTGCGCCCGGCTGAAGCAGGGTTCCGCGGCAGCCTTCGACGCTGAAACCGGCTCGGTGGAAAGCACCGACAAAACGGCGTTCAACGATATTTTCGACAAGGCTGCGATCATAACGCCTCTGAAGGCGGAACGCTGGGGCTGCTCGCTTTATCTTGCGCTCGACGCGGTTCTCGTCTTCTCGGTGATTGAGGCCATGTTCGGCGCACAAGGCAATCTCGGCCCTGTCGATGCCGATCACCCCTTCGGCATGGTGGAGCAGAAAATCGCAAATCTTCTGGCAGGCCATCTTGCGGGCGCGCTGGACCGGGTTTTCAATACCAGCTCCAGCCAGCCGCTATTTGCGCCCGGCGATTGTATCGATACGGCGGATTTCGACCGTGAAAACTTCGAGCTTTCCCGGCTTTTCACCTGCCGCATCGCGGTGACGGCGGCAGGCAAGACCGGCCAGATGCATCTGCTTTTGCCGCGCAGCACCCACAAGCCGATGCAGGATGCAGTTGCCGCCTTTCTTCGCCGCCCGATGGATCAGGCCGACCCGGCCTGGGCCAAAAAGCTTCGCCAGGAGGTAAGCCGTGCGCGCATCGAACTGGAAGCCTTCATGCAGCAGGGATCGATGTCGCTCGATGCGCTCTCCCGGCTCGAAATCGGACAGGTGCTGAAACTGCCCGTCGACGCCATGGAACAGGTCCGGCTTCGCGCCGGAAACCAGCAGCTTTTCAAATGCACGCTTGGCAAATCCGGCATTCATTTCACAGTCAAGGTCGGCGACCCGGTCAATCAGGAAGAGGATCTCATCGATGAGCTTGTTGCTGGCTAACGTGCTTTCCACATTGATGGCTCTTGCCTCGCTTGCGGCTTTGATCGTGGTGGGCCGCAAGGCCAATGAAACCATCAGGCTCGGCAAGGTGCTGGCGCTGCGCGTCGCCGCCGCGTCAAACGGTCTGGAGCGCGCCGTAAAGGCGATCCGCAACGAACGTACCGACCTTACCGACGCCAGCGCCAAGCTTGACGCCCGCCTTGCCGAAACGCAGCGCGTGCGCCGTGAAATGGACGAGGCGATCGAGGAATTGAACCGGCTGCGCAAGGCGCTCTCGCGCGATATGCGCCAGGCGTGCATCTTGGCCGAAACGCCGCCACCCCGGCAGGAGAAAACCCCGTCCGCCGCAGAACAACCGCTCCCCGCAGACAAGAACGCGCTGCCCGTTTTCGTGCGCCGCGCGGTCAAGAAGGCAACCGTTGAACTGGCGGGACAGGCATGAGCGCGGAAACCAAGGATAGGAACATGCAGCAGGAACTGAACGAAGCCATTGAGGAACTGCGCGAGGAAAAGCCACGCAGCGCGCAAAAAAGTGCTTCCAAGCCCAATCTTGATCTCATCATGGGCATTCCGGTGGATGTGCAGGTGGTTCTCGGCGGCACGACCATGCCGGTTTCCAGCCTGATGAAGCTGGGACGCGGTGCCGTCATCACGCTCGACAAGCAGATCGGCGATCCGGTCGATATCGTGGTCAACGGGCGGGTGATCGCGCGCGGTGAAGTGATCGTTCTGGAAGACGATTCCTCGCGGTTCGGCGTCAGCCTCACCGAAATCATCGGCAAGTAACAGGCGCATTCCGCACATGAGCGACACCGAGCAGCACATCCTCGCCGAAACCGGCGCCGCCGGGCCGGGCAACAGTATTGTCGACACCCTGACCGGCCCGCAAAAGGCAGCCGCGATACTGGTCGCCATCGGGCGTCCGGCGGCGGCACGGCTTCTGAAACATTTCAATGCCGAGGATTTGCGCAAGCTTGCCGGTCATGCGCGCACGCTGGAGCCGATTTCGCCGCTCGATTTTGAACAGCTCGTCAAGCAGTTTGAGGATTTATTCGCCGAAGGCGCACCCGTTTCGAAAGCCGCCCAGCGCTTTGAGGGGCTGTTGCGCGATACGCTGCCGCAGGAAGAAGTGGACGCGGTTCTCGAAGACCGTGTGCAGCCGCAACTGGTGCAGGAATCGGTATGGATACAGGTTGCCCGCCTGCCGATGGAAAGCCTGCAAGCCTATCTCGGCAACCAGCATCCGCAGATCATCGCCTATATCGTATCGCGGCTTCCCTCCGACCTTGCCGCGCGCCTGTTCGTGGCCCTGCCGCCGCAATTGCGCAATGCCGTGGTGCAGCGATGCCGGTCCGCTCAAGGCGCATCACGGCCAGATTGCCAATATCTTCAACCAGCTCGACCGAAGCGAGATGGAAGAACTGATGGCAAGCCTGCAAGACCTCAACCGCGACGATCTCAACCGCATCAAGGCAAAACTCTTCACCTTCGAGGATATTGAGCGCCTGTCGCAACGTGCCCGCCTGCTGCTCTTCGATGAGGTGCAGACCGAACAGATTGCAACCGCGCTCCGCGAGGCAGACCCAAAGCTTCAGGAACTCGTTCTCTCCTCGCTCTCCGCACGCGGACGGCGCATGGTGGAATCGGAGCTGAGTGCGGAACAGGGCAACATTACCAGCCAGAATATTGCCGAAGCGCGCCGCATCATCGCCCGCATCGCCATTGATCTTTCCGAACGCGGCATCATCACGCTCGATGCCACGCCCGAAACCTGACACCGTGATGTGACATATGGCGGACGATGCTGACAAGGAAAGCAAAACAGAAGAAGCCACCGAGCAGAAGATCCGCGATGCCCTGGACAAGGGCAACATGCCCTTCTCCCGCGAAGCGCCCATCCTTGCTGGCATTGCTTCCTTTCTGGTCATTGCCGTCTTCGTGGCGGCCCCGGCAGCAACCAGGCTCGCGGTCTTCCTGCGCGAACTGATCGACCGCCCGGAAGACTGGCTCTTGAACAGTGCTGAAGATGCGACCCGTCTTTTCAGCGTGCTGGCTCTCGCCGTCGGTGCGGCTTTGGTGCCGGTCTTCATCATCATTCCGCTTGCGGGCATCGCAGCCTCCGCCTTTCAGAACGCACCCCGCTTCGTCGGCGAGCGCATCCGCCCGCAGGCCTCGCGCATTTCGCCGCTCAAGGGCTGGCAGCGCATTTTCGGGCGCGCCGGCCAGGTGGAATTCCTGAAATCGCTGGCCAAGCTTCTGGCCGCAAGCGTCATCGTCTTTCTGGTTTTCTTCAAGGGAAACAGCCTTTTCACCGATGCCGTCGCCACCGATCCGGGTGCGCTGCCGGAATTCCTGCGCAAAAACGTGGTTCGTCTTCTGGTGGCCAATGTGCTCGCCATCGCGGCCATTGCCGGTTTCGATCTTGCCTGGTCGCGCATTCACTGGCGGCAGGAATTGCGCATGACCCGGCAGGAGGTGAAGGATGAATTGAAACAGTCGGAAGGCGATCCGCTGGTCAAGTCACGCCTGCGCTCGCTTGGCCGCGACCGGGCACGCCGCCGCATGATTAACGCTGTACCGACCGCCACGCTGATTGTCGCAAACCCGACCCACTTCTCGGTCGCCTTGCGTTACAAGCCCAATGAAGATGCCGCCCCCGTGGTCGTTGCCAAGGGGCAGGATCTGATCGCGCTCAAGATAAGGGAAATTGCAGCATCCCATTCGATTCCCGTCTTCGAGGATGTACAATTGGCGCGTGCACTCTATAAGCAGGTCAATGTCGATCAGATGATCGCGCCCGAGTTCTACAAGGCCGTTGCCGAACTCATCCGCATCATCAACACACGGCGCGCAATAAGTTGATGGTATATAGAAATCAAAGAGCGGCACGCCGTGGCGACTTCTGGAACAGACCCTATGGCATTCAAATACTATAAGATAATATTTATGGCCTCTGAAAGCACGGTGATGCAATGAAGAGCTTGCAGTTTTCAAAAGAGAGAGAAACCATCATCGCGGAAAATATCCGGGAGGTCGTTTCTGATCTCCGGCTGGTTGATCCCGCAGATTATATTGCCTTCATACGCTGTGAGCTCTTTGCCAATATTGCCGATCTTGTAAGCTCTGCTGCCGAGCTCTATTTCTATCCCGGCACACTGGGCCTCGGTCACGGCGGTGAATTTCATTGCGACTGGCAGTCACCGCCTTCCATCACCCTCGACATGGAATTTCGCCATCAGGGCGTCTATGCCTATTTTCGCATTACCCTGACGGACAGGACGGCAGGCGTGGAATTGAACCATATCGCCTTCGAGGATGCGGATGGCGATCCTTCCGCCAACACAGTGCGGCTGGCGAAAGCTTTTGAGGATGCCCGGTTGCGCCCCTGCGCAAACGCGCCTGAAACGCGTCTGAGCTTTTCTTTTCGCCTGCTACGGCGTCGCGCGGAAGGTTTCCGCGCGACCATGTTGATCAGACGAGATGCTGTACCTCGGGCATATCGATAATGCCGAGGGAAAGCGCCGTCGCCACTGCCGACGTTCGATTGGAACAGTTCAGCTTGATTTTGGCATTCTGTAGATAAGTCACCACCGTCCAGCGGGCGATGCTGAGGATTTCGGCGATTTCGCCATCAGTCTTGCCATTGGCAGCCCAGCGCAGGCAATCGACCTCGCGCGGGGTGAGAAGGCTTGCAACTGAATTTGCATCCTTGCAGCCGCAGACAGTTCCATGAATGATGCCGGCAAGGCTTAGAAGGCGCGGGCGCATCCTGGCAAGGAATTGCGTACGGTCTTCGTCCTCCACCTCGAAAGTGAAAACCGTACAACCCGCAACGCCCTTGGGATTGCGCGCGGATACGGCGATGAAAAGATTTCCCAGGCCGTGCTTTTCAGCATCATGCAACAGTTCGGCAACGGCCGGGCAAATATCCGCATCTTCTTTCAGGTCGCGGGCAATGGCGCTCGTATCATTGCGGTAATACGGAGCGTCTTCCTGAAAAACCGGGTCAATGGCAAAGTAGTTTTTCGAGGAATAGCGCGCGACCCAGGTAGCAGGCAGCGTCATAAGAACAGTCAGATCGGCTGAATTCACCTTCGTGCAGTCGCCTACGCGACCACGATAGGTATGCGTTACGTAGCGGCATCCTATTTCATCCCGGATGCGGGTTAGAAGCGCCAAAGTATCGCTTTGAAAGGAAGAACCAAAAAAGGTTTTTTTGTAATTCGGAAAATGAACGAGATCAAGACTCATTGGAAATATCCTTGGTGATGAAACCATGCGGGCTTCGCTCTGGTATCTCTATAACTGCTTGCGAGAGAATCGCCTCCCCTCAGAGGCCTTCAATCGCTTATTAGTGACTTAAAAAAAATATAGTCGTTGGCAACCGGCAATTACTTAATTGCAACCCTTTGCACACAATAACAGGTCAAAATATGACGAGGTTGGAAAAACCCCGATCCTAACGATTTTCACTATTTCGTGATCGAAAAAATCCTAAATGTGTTTCACTTCGGAACACATTCTCTACTTTTTGCCATAGGCTCTAAAGAAAAAGTCTACCGCGGACTCCACATTGTCCCGAATCGCCTGCTCGGAAGGTGCCTCCGCAAGCGCACCGAAGAGCCGGGGACGATAGAGCCCGGCGAAAAAAAGATCAGAAAGTTGATAGGCTGTTCTTGTTACATCGTGCTGCTCGAGCACACCCGCGTCGATCATCGCCTGAAGGGATTGCGCCATGATGGCATGGCTGCGTTTCGGGCCGCGCTCGTAAAAGCGTGCTGCAAGTTCCGGCTTGCGCTCGCTCACACCGACGACGATGCGCTGCGCGCGAATGGCGATGGAGGAGGTAATCAGCGTCGTCAGCGCCACGCCGAAATCGATCAGCTCCTGGCGGTTGGAAAAGCCCTTTTCCAACTGGCCGATAAAGCTGCTGAACAGCGTCTGGCGATAATGTTCGCATAGCGCGACAAACAGGTCTTCCTTACTGTTGAAATAGACGTAGATCGTTCCCTTCGATACGCCCGCCTCGCGGGTGATGTCGTTCATGCTGGCGGCATCGAACCCCATGCGCAGGAACACGCTTTGCGCGCCTTCGAGGATCTGGCTGCGCTTGGCCGGGTCCTGCCCCGCAGCAAGCCTTGTGCGCCCACATTCGGTTTCAGGCAGGCAGGAGGCGGATAATTCGGCCTTGTCCGGGGCTGAACGAAGCTCGCCTTTCTTGTCGTCGGAAATGTCGCCAATGCGGGAAGTGTTGCGTGCAGGTTTCATAAAGCAGGACTCTTAACTTTTTTCGAACCAAACGGTTCGATGCCTCTTGATATGAGCATCTCATTGATCTAAGTCAACATCGAACCGAACGGTTCAATCCATGTGCTGTGCAGAAAGTTCACTCATGTCCGCCCCGAAATCCGTTGATAAAGCTGATATTCGTCCATTTCCGACCGCCAAAACCGTTGCGCCGCTCCATCAGCCTGCAACGAATGAAGCGCCTGCCAATGAAAGAACGCAGCCCCACGCCGTTCCGGACGAAGCCGTATCCGCCAAGGGCGGCGCGAAGAAAGGCTTCGGCAAGCGCGTCGACCTGCCCAGCCTTGTAGCCGTCGCTGCCATAGGCGCGCTCTGGTATGGCTATAACTGGTGGACCGTCGGGCGCTTCATGGTTTCGACAGACGATGCCTATGTTCAGGGCGACATTGCCTCCATCGCACCCAAGGTCACCGGCTATATTGAAAACATCCCCGTAGCCGCAAACCAGCAGGTCAAGGCCGGCGATGTGATCTTCCAGTTCGATGCGGGCGACTATCAGATCGCGCTTGACGAAGCCAATGCCAAGCTGGCCACGCAAAAAGAAACGCTCATCCGCATCCAGGCCCAGACCGATGCCGCCAAGGCCGCGCTGTTGCAGGCAAATGCCGATCAGCAGGCGGCCAAGGCCGTGCTGCTCAACGCGCAGAGCACCATGGCTCGCGTGCAGAAGCTGCATGAAACCCGTTTCGTCGCGCAATCCGAACTCGACAATGCCCAGTCCGCCCTGGACCAGGCCCGCGCCAGGCTGGCCGGGGTAGATGCGCAAATTGCATCCGCCAAGGCCAATATTTCCGTTCTCGAAGCGCAATATAATGAAGCGGCAAGCTCTACTAAATCGCTGGAACTTGCCCGCGATAAGGCTGCACGCGATCTTTCGTTTACGAGCCTGCGCGCGCCTTTCGACGGTGTGATCGGCAATCTTTCCGGCAAGAAGGGCGACCTCGTTGCCCCCGGCCAGAAGATCGCGGCGCTCGTGCCGGTCGACCAGCTTTATATCGATGCGAATTTCAAGGAAACCCAACTCGCCCACATCAAGGTTGGCGAGACGGCGCATATCTATGTCGATGCGATCGACGGCACGAAGTTTGACGGCAAGGTAGCCTCCATTGCTCCGGCTTCCGGTGCGGTGTTCTCGCTACTGCCGCCGGAAAACGCCACCGGGAATTTCACCAAGGTCGTGCAGCGCGTTCCGGTTCGCATCACCATTCCGAAAGAAGCATTTGAATCCGGCAAGATCCGTGCGGGCCTCAGCGTCATTGTTGACGTGGACACGCGCACCGCGCCGGACCAGACGGCAAACTGACTGGAACAGCAAAACATTCAGAACCGAATGGCGAAGCCTGAAAGCCTGAACGGGCCGGGCATTGCCGTTTTCTCTTCCCGGAGCGCGTCAATATGGCCGCAGACACCACCATAGGCACTGTCGGCGGAAAAAATCCGGCAGATGATCGCATTGATCCCAAAAAGACCATCGGCTTTATGGCCATGGTCTTCGGCATGTTCATGGCGATCCTCGACATCCAGATTGTCTCGGCCTCGCTCTCCGAAATTCAGGCGGGCCTTGGCGCCAGCACCGATGAAATTTCCTGGGTGCAGATCTCCTACCTGATCGCGGAAGTCATCATGATTCCGCTTTCGGGTTTTTTGGGACGGCTTCTCTCGACGCGCGTGCTGTTTACCATTTCGGCGACGGGCTTCACCCTTGCCAGCATGCTCTGCGCGACGGCCACCAATATCGAGCAGATGATAGTTTACCGCGCCATTCAGGGCTTCATCGGCGGCGGTATGATCCCCAGCGTCTTCGCGGCCGCCTTCACCATCTTTCCCCCCTCCAAGCGATCCATCGTCTCACCGATGATCGGTCTTGTGGCAACGCTCGCGCCCACCATCGGCGGCTATCTCAGCCATGCCTTTTCCTGGCACTGGCTGTTCCTCGTCAATGTCGGCCCCGGCATTCTGGTGACCATTGCCGCATGGAACCTCATCGATTTCGATGAAGGCGACCTTTCCCTTCTCGACAAGTTCGACTGGTGGGGGCTTTTCGGCATGGCGGCCTTCCTTGGCTCCCTTGAATATGTGCTGGAGGAAGGGCCACGCAACGACTGGCTCCAGGACCACACGATCTTCATCATGTCGATCATCCTGACCGTCGGGGCCATCGTGTTCTTCTACCGCGTCTTCACAGCCGAACAGCCGATCGTGGATTTCCGCGCATTCAGGAACATGAATTTCGCCTTCGGCTCGCTCTTTTCCTTTGTGATGGGCGTCGGCCTTTACGGACTCACCTATCTCTATCCGCTCTATCTCAGCATGATCCGCGGTTATGACGCGCTGATGATCGGCGAAGCGCTGTTCGTCAGCGGCCTTGCCATGTTCTTCACCGCACCGGTTGCGGGCTTCCTGTCAAACCGGATGGACCCGCGCCTCATGATGATGATCGGCTTCGTCGGCTTTGCCATCGGCACATGGCTCGTTACCGGGCTTACCGCCGACTGGGATTTCAATGAGCTTTTGATGCCGCAAATCCTGCGCGGCTGCTCGCTGATGCTGTGCATGGTGCCGATCAACAATCTGGCGCTCGGTACATTGCCGCCCTCGCTGATGAAGAACGCCTCCGGCCTTTTCAACCTCACCCGCAATCTGGGCGGCGCGGTCGGCCTGGCCGTCATCAATACGATCCTGACACGCCGCGGCGACATGCATTATGCGCGCCTGGCCGAACATGTGCGCAACGGCAATGCCGAAGCTGAAAACATGATTGCAAACCTGACAGCCAAGTATAATGCCGCCGGAATGGATGGGGCCTCGATAGCCATAGCCAAGCTTTCCGGCATGGTGCGCCAGCAGGCGACGCTTCTGTCTTTCATCGACGTCTTCTTCATTCTGACGATGATGTTCTGCTCGCTTGCCATCTGCGCGATGCTTCTGCGCAAGCCCTCACCGGCAGCAGGCGGTGGCGGCGGCGGGCATTAAAACATACCTCCCAAAAGCGGGGCCCGGTTTTGGGAATAAGATGCGCGCGATTCGCAACCGAAGTGTTTCATCCGAAAGCAGAAAGGTTCACTGCCTTTCGGTTTTTTTCACTTCTTCAACGATAACGCGCATCATGCCGCGCCAAGACAAAACCTTGTCGCACCAGGGAAAGTTTTCTTGCAAAATATGACACCGGAAAAACCGCTACCACATTTCCTGTCATAAAAATGCAGCTCTCATCCATGGATGAATTGCTAAGTCCCTGAAAACGTGTTTCACTTTCCACCGATGTCATTTGTGACAAACCGCAAACTGTCATCCAACCGTCATTTAGGACGGGTAACGGGAGTGCGCGAGCACCGGAATCGACCGGGGGCGTTCGCCGACCTAGAACAGGGGAGTCAAACAATGCTTAGCTATACCGCGCGTCTGCTGTCGCTTTCGACCGCAATCGCCGTTGCCGGAGTTTCCATTGCTACGGCTGAGCCTTCAGCCGAACTCATTGCCGCCGCCAAGGCGGAAGGTGAGCTGACCACCATCGCACTCCCGCATGACTGGTGCGGCTATGGCGACATCATCAAGTCCTTCAAGGACAAATATGGCATCAAGGTCAACGAACTGAACCCCGACGCAGGTTCGGGCGACGAAGTGGAGGCCATCAAGGCCAACAAGAACAATAAGGGCCCGCAGGCACCCGACGTCATCGATGTCGGCTTTGCATTCGGCACGTCCGCAAAGAAAGACGGCCTGACACAGGCCTACAAGGTTTCCACCTGGGACGAAATCCCGGATAGCGCCAAGGACCCGGAAGGGCACTGGTATGGCGATTATTACGGCGTTCTGGCCTTTGAGGTGAACAAGGACATCGTCAAGGACGCGCCACAGGATTGGGAAGACCTTCTCAAGAGCGATTATGCCAATGCCGTCGCGCTCGCAGGCGATCCGCGCGTTTCGGCGCAGGCTATTCTCGGTGTTCATGCCGCCGGCATCGCACGCGGCGCGGAGCCGGGCGAAGCGGCTGGCAAGAAGGGCCTCGAATTCTACAAGGAACTGAACGCCAACGGCAATTTCGTTCCTGTCATCGGCAAGGCCGCCTCGCTGGCACAGGGTTCGACCCCGATCGTCATCCGCTGGGACTATAATTCGCTTGCCGACCGCGACACGCTGAACGGCAATCCGGAAGTGGAAACCATCATCCCGAAGTCGGGCGTGATCGCCGGTGTCTATGTTCAGGCCATCAGCGCCTATGCACCCCATCCCAATGCTGCGAAGCTGTGGACGGAGCACATCTATTCGGATGAAGGCCAGCTTGGCTATCTGAAGGGCTATTGCCACCCGATCCGCTTCAACGCGATGGCAAAGGCCGGCAAGATCCCGCAGGAACTGCTCGACAAGCTGCCGCCCGCCGCCGCCTATGAAAAGGCTATCTTCCCGACCATTGAACAGATTGAGGCCGCACAGGCCACGATCACCAAGGATTGGGACAGCGTTGTGGGCGCAAACGTCCAGTAAGCGCGCCGCATCGAACGGATACCGCGTCGGTTTTCAAGCCCGGCGCGATATTCCAACGGCTTCGCATCCCGGTGAAAAACAATCTTCATCACCGGAAAATGCGCCAGGACAAATCGGCAGGGCAGGCTCTTGCGGTTCCTTTAATGGCAATCGTTCAAGTGCGGCTTCGTGATTGTGTTCTGGCAGGCACCCTCTGAAGAAAGAGCGCATGAGTTCAGTAGCCGAAACAACTGCCCCCACCAGCGGAGTGCGCAAGCGTCAGCTTCCGTTATCCTGGCTTGGCGTGGCACCGTTTTTCCTCTTCGCCATTCTCTTCCTGATATGGCCGACGATGTATCTCATCATCGGCGCATTTCAGGATCCGGCCGGAAATTTCACCCTCCAGAACATCCACGATCTGTTCCAGCCGCAAATCATGAGCGCCTACTGGATATCGATCAAGGTCAGTTTTGCATCGGCCGTGGGTGGCGCGATCATCGGCTTCTTTCTGGCCTGGGCGGTCGTTCTCGGCAATCTGCCATCATGGCTGCGCCCGACAGTATTGACCTTTTCCGGCGTCGCCTCGAATTTCGCGGGCGTGCCGCTCGCCTCTGCCTTTCTGGCAACCTTGGGGCGCACCGGCTTCGTGACGATCCTGCTGCGCGAATGGTTCGGCTTCAATCTCTATTCGACCGGCTTCAATCTGCTGTCCTTCTTCGGCCTGACGCTCACCTATCTCTTCTTCCAGATTCCGCTGGTGGTGCTGATCCTGACGCCCGCACTCGACGGCCTGAAGAAGGAATGGCGCGAGGCTTCCTCCATTCTGGGTGCCACCCATATGCAATATTGGCGTATGGTGGCCTTCCCGATCTTGTGGCCAAGCCTGCTCGGCACCACGCTTCTTCTGTTTGCAAACGCTTTTGGGGCCATAGCCACAGCCTATGCGCTGACCGGCTCCTCGCTTAATATCGTGCCGATCCTGCTCTATGCGCAGATACGCGGTGACGTACTGCATAACCAGAATCTGGGCTATGCGCTGGCGCTCGGCATGATCGTCATAACCGGCGTTTCCAATCTTCTTTATATCTGGCTGCGCATACGCGCCGAAAGGTGGCAGCGATGAAAAGCAAAGGGAGCAATCTGCGAAAAATCAGCGCCCAGAAGATCGGCGCATGGATCGCCTTTTTCGTCGGCGCGATCTATTTTCTCGTACCGCTCATCGGCACGTTCGAGTTTTCGCTGCGTATGCGGCGCGGGGAATATTCCTTCGATGCCTATCGCGTCGTCTTCGCCGATGCGAATTTTCAGGCAACCTTCACCTATTCCATCGTGCTTGGCCTGTTGACCATCATATTCGGTGTGCTTCTGGCGGTGCCGACCGCGTATTGGGTGCGCCTGCGCCTGCCGCAATTACGCCCTGTGATGGAATTCATCACGCTGATGCCTCTGGTCATTCCGGCAATCGTCATCGTGTTCGGTTATCTGCGCATCTATAATTCGTCGTCATGGCTGCCATTCACCGCATCAACCCGCGCAACCGACGTGCTTTTGATGTTCGGCTATATGACGCTGTCGCTGCCCTATATGTATCGCGCCGTCGATACGGCAATGCGCACCATCGATGTCAACACACTGACGGAAGCAGCACAAAGCCTCGGCGCGGGCTGGGGCCGTATCATGTTCAAGGTGATCTTTCCCAATGTGATCTCCGGCGTGATGAGCGGCGCCTTCATCACATTCGCCATTGTCATCGGCGAATTTACGCTCGCTTCCCTTTTGAACCGTCCGGCTTTCGGCCCCTATCTACAGCTTGTCGGCGCCAACCGCGCCTACGAACCGTCGGCGCTGGCGATCATTTCGTTCGGCATCACGTGGCTCAGCATCATCATGTTGCAGCTCGTTTCGCGCCTCAATAAATTCAAGACAACCGCCGGGTAACATTCATGGCTTTTCTGAATATCAAAAACCTGAAAAAGAGCTTCGGCACCAATACGGTCGTCCATGATTTCAACCTCGCCGTGGAAAAGGGTGAATTCGTCTCCTTTCTCGGCCCATCGGGCTGCGGCAAGACCACAGTTCTGCGCATGATTGCCGGCTTTGAAACCCCGGACAACGGCTCGATTGAAATCGACGGCAAGGACGTGGTGAACCTGAGGCCCAACCAGCGCAATATCGGCATGGTGTTTCAGGCTTATGCGCTCTTTCCCAATATGACCGTTGCACAGAACGTTTCGTTCGGCCTGCGCGTTTCGGGCAAGTCCCGCTCGGAAATCGATGCCACCGTGAAGGAAATGCTGAGCCTCATCCGGCTCGACCATCTGGCCGACCGCTACCCCTACCAGATGTCCGGTGGCCAGCAGCAGCGCGTGGCGCTTGCCCGTGCACTCGCCACCAAGCCGCAGGTTCTCCTGCTCGACGAGCCACTTTCGGCGCTCGATGCGAAAATCCGCATATCCTTGCGGGAAGAAATCCGCGCCATCCAGCAAAAGCTCGGCATCACCACGGTTTTCGTCACGCATGACCAGGAAGAGGCGCTGTCGATCTCCGACCGCATCGTGGTGATGCATGAAGGCCGCGCCGACCAGATCGGCTCACCCTTCGATATTTATAACCGCCCGGCCTCGCGCTTCGTCGCATCCTTCGTCGGCACGCTCAACATGCTGGAAGCTTCTGTCAGCGAACCGGCACAGAACAGCATCGATCTCGACGGGCGCCAGATCACCGTGCAGGAAACGCTCGCTCATCACCCCAAGGGCAAGCCATTGACGCTGGCGCTCCGCCCGGAGGCGGTGAGCCTTGAAGCCCGCAAGAGCCACGACACTTCGCTGGAAGCCACTATTGATGACGTGCACTTCCTCGGCTCCGTCATCCGTACGCGCGTGATACTCGGCAAGAACCGGCTGTCCTTCGACACGTTTAACGACCCGACCCACCCGCCGCCACAACGCGGCGACAAGGTGAAAGTGCATTTCGCCTCACACGATCTTCTCGTGCTGGCAGATTAGAACATTTTCGAGCCAAAAGTGTGAAACGCCTATGCGGGGAATAATGCACCAAAACAAATAGTTAGAGCGGTTCCAGGCTGTCTGGGGCAGAAAACTCAGCCCCAGGGGCCGTGGAAATCCCCCTCCTTGTCAATGCGCTTGAAGCCGTGCGAGCCGAAGAAATCGCGCTGGCCCTGAATGAGATTGGCCGTACCAAGCGCCTGCGTATAGCTGTCGAAATAGCTGAGCGCAGAGCCGAGCGC
The DNA here is from genome assembly GCF_000007125.1 of Brucella melitensis bv. 1 str. 16M. NCBI lineage: Bacteria > Pseudomonadati > Pseudomonadota > Alphaproteobacteria > Hyphomicrobiales > Brucellaceae > Brucella > Brucella melitensis. The sequence goes on from NC_003318.1 coordinate 1,160,367, forward strand.
GGGCAGCGGCAGGCTGGCAAGGGCGGCCTGCGCGACAATCTGGCGAAGGCTTTTCACAGATGTTTCCATGCGCGGCACGAAGGCCGGGGCCATGAGCAGGTTGCGGCTTTCATTGCCTTCAAAAGCCTGCGCAATATCATCCAGAAGCTGCGAGCGGATGATGCAGCCCGCGCGCCAGATGCGCGCCGTGGTGGCAAGCGGAATGTTCCAGCCATGCTCCCTTGAGGCGGCTTCCATCACTGCAAAGCCTTGCGCATAAGCGGCGATCTTGCCCGCCAGCAAGCCCTGTTCCAGATCGGAAAGGAAGCGGGTCTGGTTGGCAATATCAAGTGTGCGTGCACCGGATTTATACGCCTTGTCGGCCTCTTCCCGCTCGCCCTTCATGGAGGACAGCGAACGGGCGGCAACCGCGGCTTCGATGCCCGTGGCAGGAACGCCCAGTATCTGCGCCTCAATGGCAGCCCAGCGGCCTGTACCCTTCTGGCCGGCTTCATCAAGGATCATATCGACCATCGCCTTGCCGGTTTCCGGGTCGGTGGACTTGAGAACCTTGGCGGTGATTTCAATCAGATAGGAATTGAGCGGACCTTCGTTCCACTTCTCGAACACATCGCCGATGGCCGGAGCTGAAAGGCCAAGGCCATCGCGCAGAATGCCGTAAATTTCGGCGATCATCTGCATATCGGCATATTCAATACCGTTATGGATGGTTTTGACGAAATGACCCGCGCCATCCGGGCCGACCAGCGCACAGCAGGGCTCGCCCTGATATTTGGCGGCGACAGCAAGCAGGATCGGCGCGATGCGCTCATAGGCCTGCTCCGTGCCGCCGACCATCATCGACGGACCATGGCGCGCGCCTTCCGCCCCACCCGAAACGCCCATGCCGACAAAGGTCGGATCATTGGGGCCAAGAGCCTTCAGGCGGCGCACCGTATCGCGATAATCGGAATTGCCTGCATCGATCATGATATCGCCCTTCTCAAGGAATGCCTTAAGGCGGGTGGTCTCGGTATCGACTGGCGCACCGGCCTTGATGAGAAAGATGATCGGACGGGGCTTGCGGATATTCGCGGCCAGTTCCTCAAAGGTCGGGCAGGGAATGATCTTGTCGCGCAGCCGGCCAGCCTTTTCGATGAAAGCTTTCAGCACAGGCTCATCACGGTCATAGACGGCCACGGTGTAGCCCTTCTCGGCTATGTTCAGCGCCAGGTTGGAGCCCATGACGCCAAGGCCGACCATTCCGATATCTGCTTTTTCCATTTTGTGTCTTTCTGAATTACTTGCCGGACGCCCTTATGTCCAGACACGTTCGCAACAATGAAGACCAACGAGCCGGAACCGGGGAAAGCGCCACCGAATTTCGGCAGTGCCCGTATCAATCTCTATACTATCGCCGGATGATTTAGGGCATATGACGCAAAGTTGATAGACCTTCCGGCAGGAAATCACCGATTTTACTGCCGAAATAGGCCGGTTAAATCGTTTAGGGCGCCGCTTATTCCGCGAAAGAACCTTCATCAATTCCAGCTTCATGGGTTATACAGCACCCACATAAAAGCAGGCAAGGCAAGCAGGAATGACGCAAAACGAACGTATAGGCGGAGATTTTCGTTGGGGCATATGGGGCACGGACATGATTGCCTCTAGCTTTGCCGCCGACATTGCCGCAAGCGCCGGAATGCGCGTTGTTGCGGTTTGTTCTCACACGACGCAAACGGCACAAGCTTTTTGCAGGCATATCGGCATTAACAAGGCTTTCGGCAATCCGCATGCGTTTCTGGCCGATCCCGAAATCGATGCCGTCTATATCGCCTCGCCCAATATGCTGCATGTGGAGCAAGCCCTGGATGCCATAATGGCGGGGAAAGCCTGCCTCATCGAAAAGCCGCTATCGCTTGATCCAGAAGGCGCGCGCCAGATCGAAACGGCAAGCAAGGCGCGAAACATCTTTGCCATGGAGGCAATGTGGACCCGTTTCCTTCCCGCGGTGCAAGCGGTGAAGCACGCTATCGATGCAAGCCGCATCGGCACGGTCACGCATATTGAAGCCGATCTTTCCTATAGCCGCGCCTATGACCCGGAAAGCCGCTTTTTCAGCCCGGCGCTTGGTGGCGGAGCCGCTTTTGATCTTGGCGTTTATCCCCTTTCGCTGGCGCTTTATTTTCTGGGCCTGCCAGAAAAGGTTGATGGACATTGCCAGCGCGCGGCAAGCGGCGTCGATTTGCGCAGTGAATTCAACCTCGGCTGGCCCAGCGCAACCGCCTGGATTTCCTGCGGCTTCGACAGGGACGGGGAAAACCGGATGTTGATCGAGGGAACTGACGGCGCAATCCTGATCCACCCGCCCTTCCTGAAAGCGCAAAGGCTGACATTCTTTTCGCGTTCGGCCCTGCACTCGCCCTTCGGCCCGAAAAACAGCAAGGGCCGCATCGGTAACATCATCAATCGCCTGCCGCTGCCCGGCCGCACAATCGAAACTCATGCCTTTGCAGGCAACGGGCTTCAATTTCAGGCACAAGCCGTGCGCGATGCCATCCGGCGCGGGGAAATTTCCACCCCCATCATGCCGCTGGCACAGAGCGCGGCGGTCGCCGATATCATCAGCAGGGTTTTGGTATCGGGTTAGAAGCTGCTTTTCATCCTGTAAACGGCAGCCCCCTGACCCGCATTATTGAGGGCGAGCGCAATTTCCGTGATATGCAGCGCCACATCGCCGGAGAAAAACGCCTTTTCGCCGCTGCTGATACTGCGGGCCTGATCCGCCACCCCACGCATGAAATCAATCTACGAAGGAAAGGACGGCAGTGCATATTTGCCAGTCTTCGGATAGGCGATTTTTCTGCCAACGCCCGGCTTCCACGACAGGAATTTGCCAAGACGCCTTTCCAGATTGGCGAACAGGCGGGCAAAAAACCGGCGTTTTTCTTCCACCCGTTCAAGGCGGACAGCGGAACGATTATCCCAGAGATCGTCCACCACAATCGACCCCTTGTCCGCCACCACCGTCAGGCTACGATCCTTCGGCATGGCCAGGCCCGATGTGAGGCGCGCGACAAGGCCCGACTTGAAAACGAGACAGCCGACCGAAAAATCAGGCGCCATATGCAGATGTTCGGTACCCGGCCCCTTGTCGGGAAAGGTGATGGCGGAAAAGGCTGAAACGCTTTCCACCGGGCCGAACAGCGACACCAGCCACGAAAGCGCATAGCCCGCATGTTCCAATGTGCAGCCGATTTCAAACTCATGCAGGCCGGGCCATGGCGCACCCGACTGCGACCGCCATGTTGACCATTTATCGCGGAAAACTGGCCCATCCTCCATTTCCGCATAGACAAGGCGCGGTGTGCCTATCGTCTTGATGAGGCTGGAAACAAGTTTATGCGCATCGCTGAGGCCATTGGCCGGTGCGGCGGCAAGCGTCAGGCCCGATTGGCGCGCCAACTCCAGAAGAGCTTTCGCATCGTCGAAATCCATTGCCAGTGGTTTTTCGGAATAGACATGTTTTCCGGCGCAAAGGGCTGCGTGCGAAACCGCAAAATGGCTTTCCGGCGTGGTCAGGTTGACGACGATCTGAACGTCCGGGTCTGCCAGCAGGGCTTCGTAACTTTCATAGGCTGGCACGTTATAATGCGCCACAAATGCTTTCAGGCGCTCCGGCGAACGATCATAAACACCGCGCAGGCTAAGCTCAGGATAATTGCGCAGCGTGGTCATGTAATAATCGGCGACGAACCCCGTGCCGATAATCGCGATGTTCATGAAGTCACTCCGATTAGACAGATCGCTTCGGGATGACGACTTTTGCCGTCATGCCAAGGCCGAAAATGGCAAGGATAAGTGTGAGCCAGACCGGGTCCATGCGCCGGAAGAAAAAACTTTCCATCATGGCATTGAGCGTTCCGAACAAGACGATCATCAAAAAGAAGTCGGCCAGCAGCATGTTCTCGCGCACCGGCCTGCACCGCGCATAATGAACCAGCGGCATGACGATGATGACCGCAATCGCGCATAAAAGTGCCGGGATACCCATCGTCATGGCGACATCCAGATAGGAATTATGACCATGCACGATGCCGCGCACATCCCAATCGAGATAATAGGGCCGCGCCGCATGCCTGGCATATGCCGAACTCCAGAAGCTTTCATAGCCATAGCCGGTCCATGGCCGCTTCGACAGGGCTTCCAGTGCAAACTTCCAGATCGAAACGCGCCCGGTAAAGGTCGCGTCCACATCCATATTTTCAACCAAACGGCGGATCGGCTCGAACAGCACCACGCCGAAAGTAAAAGTGGCAAATGCAAGCTGGATTGCAAAAATCAGCCCCGCTGTCAGCTTGCGCAATCCCATAAGGCCGGGAAGAACAACGAGCAGCATTGCAAAAGGCACGAGCGCCATCGTCGTCTTGGAGCCGGTTTGCGAAACAAAACCCAGCGCGGAAAGGCCAATCAGCAGTCCGCTGGTTTTCCAACCGCGCCGCCACAGATAAAGCCCGGCAAACGCGAAAACCGCCATCACCGGGCCAGCAATGTTTTTATGGCTGAAAACACCGCGCCAGAGAAAGGAGTTCTGCGGTTCGATAGCATCCGCCCCATGCGTGCCAAGGCTCGGCAGCAACACAACCCCGGCATAGGAAATGACGATAACGACCGACGCCACCGATACGAGCAGCGCAGAATAACCGTCGCCATCCTGCGGCAAGACCAGAACCGCTATGATCGCCACAATTCCGACCGTGGTGAGGAGAACACCGCGCACCGCCGTTGCCGGGTCGGAACTGGCAAATATCGATGCGAATAAAAAGACGAGCATCACGAGCCAGCCGGGACGTATGATGCCTGCAAGTTTCCGCAAATTGGCGAACATCGCCATGGAGGCAAGGGCAACGGCCCCCACGCAACTGAAACCAAGCTGGTTGATGATATCGCCGCCAGTCTCCGTCTCTGCCCCGCCCGCCGGTGTAAACGGGCGAAACGAGATCAGCAGCACGCCGAATATGACGCTTGCTATAACAAGAGCAATCCTGCGTATCCGTGCCTGTGGCCCTGTCGCATCCGGCATACGGGCGTCAGTTCTTGTCCGGGTTACGATATTGCTCATTCAGATATCCAAAATGTGCCAAAACCCGTCCCAATCCAACATAGATAAAATACATTCCAGCCGGCGCAAAGCCTGCCGCAAGACCGCGCCGCAAGGCCTTGATCGGCGAATAAGCCAATAGCGCAAGGCTCTTCAGGAACACACGTATCTGCCCGCAAGGCTCATCCTTGCGCCGACGCTGTTCAGTAAGAGTGGAAAGAACGCCGTTGCGCAAGCCCCGCGCCCTGATCCAGTCGCCTTCCAGACGGCGCGCCGGAATGGTTTCACGCACGATACCTTCCGCGCACCAGGCAATCCGGAAACCTTTCGCCTTGGAGCGGCCCACGAAATCGGAATCGCCGCCGCCGGTAAAATTGAACATCAGGTCCAGGAACGGATAGCCGATGGCCTCCAGCACAGGACGCGCGATCAGCAGGTTTCCCGACGAATAGATGATCGGAACAGCGCCTGTCTTTGTATAAGGCGGCATAAAAACCGGGTGTTTGGCCCATTGTTGCGAATTCGGCTTTTCAAAGACCGGATATTGCGGGCCTCCGACGAGGCTTGCATCGAACCGCCCGGCCGCGGAAACCATGTTCTCGATCCACATCGGATCGGCCAGTTCATCATCATCGATGACGAGGATATATTTGAAGTTCGGAAAACAGGTCATGGCCGTAAGCCAGCCCGCATTATAGGCATTGCAATTGCCGCGATGCGACTCGACAATCAGCATTCCCCGGTACGTGCCATCCGCAAACAGCGGAGCGGCCACCTCGGCCCCTTCCCTCTTTTCAGCCTCATTTTCGATCACGATCACCGCAAAGCGCTTTTCGGTCTTCTGCGCTTTCAGCGTATCAAGGGTACGGATGAGATGATCGGGCCGCCGAAATGTAGGAAGTGTAACGACGATATCGATGTCTTCAAACCTGAGATCAGATGTTTTAGAAATTACTTCAATATGATCAGGTAGAGCCGACATTTCGTCCCTGGCTATTTTCAATATTCTTACAATGCTATCTATCGGGCCACTATTGATAAACATTTAAAGAAACATTCATTTCATGGCTGTAGAACACGCCTGCCTTGTAACCTATAAGACCTTTCAGGGGCTGAATTGCAATCGTTTCGTCTCCTTTTTGAAACATCTCTTGTGCCACATGCGATTGCAGCGACCGGTTATGAAGTGGCTAATGCCGCTGTTATCGATGGATTGCGCCGCGCGGGCGCCGATGTAACGGTGCTCGGCTTCACCTGGCCCGGACATCGGGCGGCAGAAGATCCCGATACGATTGTGCTGGGCGAAGTCGAGGTTCGCACGGAAAACGCAGGCTTAAAGCGCAAGGTTTGCTGGGTTCTCAAGTCTTTCCTGACGGGGCTGACAGTATCTTCCGCCAAATTGCGTGTCATCCCGGAGCAAAAACTGCGTGAAACCATCCGCCAGCTTGGCGAGTTCGATGCCTATGTTTTGAATGGCGTGACCTTGGCTGGCGCCTTTGTGGATGTCTTCAAGGACAAACCCTGCCTCTTTGTCGCGCACAATGTCGAACATCGTTCTGCTGAGGAAAATGCGCAGAACGCAGGCGACATCCAGAAATTTCTGTTCCAGCGTGAAGCCGGCATCTTGAAAGGGCTTGAAACAAGGCTCTGCCAGCAGGCGAGCTTCGTCTTCACCTTCGCGCAGGATGATGGTCCGGCCCTCGGCCTCGATCAGGACCATTTTGTAACCCTGCCCCTCGTGACCCCCGGGGGCATGCAAATCGCGCAAGATCGGCCTGTTGAATACGACCTTGCATTGATCGGCACCTGGACATGGCATCCGAACCGGATCGGCCTTGAGTGGTTCCTGCATGAAGTCAAGCCGCTTTTGCCGCAGGATATTTCCATCGCCATTGCAGGAAGCACCCCTGCCGACCTGATCGAGGCATGGCCCGGAGTAAACTTCGTCGGCAAGGTTCCCGATGCGACCGCCTTCGTGGAGGCCGGGGCCCTGATCCCGCTTATCAGCCGTGCGGGAACAGGCGTTCAGCTCAAAACAATCGAAACTTTCGAGTTGGGAATGCCAAGCGTCGCGACATCCCATTCCGTCCGCGGGATCAGTCAGGTCCCGGCCAATTGCACGATTGCAAATAATCCTTCCGATTTCGCCGCCGCAGTTATAAAGCAGTTGGAAAAAATACGGACGGGGGATCGCCAGAAACTCGATGGCAAGATTTTCACACGCTCGCAGATAAAAGGCATGGATCAGGCGATTGCCAGAGGTCTGGCGGCGCTCCGGCGCAGGCTGGGAAATACGGATTGCATATAAATGGATATGTCCGACGACAAGGTCTCCTATCGCAACATTCTGGGCACCAGGGTCGCCTGCTTCACATGGGATAGCGCATTCGCCTTTTTTGAGAAGCGTATAGAAAGCCGCAGCTTCATGAAGCAGAGCTGGCTCAACGCCCACAATGCCAATATTGCCTATGAAAACCCGGTCTTTCGCAAGGCACTGGAAGATTTCCTCATCCTGCCCGATGGTATTGGCGTCGATATTGCAAGCAAGGTTTTTTATGGCGAACGCTTTCCGGCCAATCTCAATGGCACCGATTTCGTTCCCGGTCTTCTCCATCACATGAAGCGGCCGCTGAAAATCGGGCTGCTGGGTGGATTGCCCGGCGTCGCGGCCAACGCCGCGCAACTCTTCAAAAAGCAGGTGTCCCGGCATGACTATCGCGTCATTTCGGACGGTTATTTCAAACCTGCCAATCTTGACGCCATTCTGGCCCGGCTCAAGGATTTCCATCCCGATATCCTGCTCGTTGCCATGGGCGTTCCACGGCAGGAGTTTTTCATCGACGCCCATATAACGGGCGAACATTGCACCATTGCCAGTGGGGTCGGCGCACTTTTCGACCTCCATACGGGCCGGGTGCAACGCGCACCGCAATGGATGCGCAAACTTCGGATGGAGTGGGTGTACCGTTTGCTGCAAGAGCCACAGCGACTTGCAAAGCGCTATCTTCTGGGCAATCCCGCCTTTTTGTGGCGCGTCGCCAAAACATGGCTGAAGGGAGATCACCGGTGAAGACCGCAATCGTCACAGCAAGCTGGGATCAGGATTTCGAGCGCTGCAAGCTTTTATGCGAAACGGTGGACAAATATACTACCGGTTTCACGAAGCATTATATCCTTGTCGAGAGCAAGGACGTGGCGCTGTTTCGCCAGTTGGAAAGCTCCAGGCGCATCATTATAGACGAGCGGGATCTGCTCCCCTCCTGGCTTCATGCTTTTTGGGACCCCACCCATCTGTGGCGCAGGCGCATCTGGCTATCGCTGAAAACCAAGCCGCTTCGCGGCTGGCATGTGCAGCAGTTGCGCCGGATCGCGCTCGCCGGTGCGATGGAGGAAGACGGATTTCTCTATATGGATTCGGACATGGCCTTTTTGCGTCCCTTCGATTGCAGCACACTCTGGCACGGCGAAAAGCTCAGGCTTTTCGTGCGCCCCAATGCGCTTGCCAATCCCAAATGGCCAGAGCATCCGGTGTGGGCTGCCAATGCGGCCAAGCTGCTTGGCATCCAGAATGGCAAAAGCGGACTGAACGATTATATCGGCCAGCTCGTTTCATGGCGGCGCGACAGCGTGATTTCGATGTGCGAGAGGATCGAAGCTCATACCGGACAGCATTGGGTGGCAGCTCTTGGCAAAATACGCCGCTTTTCCGAATGCATTCTTTATGGCCGTTATGTTGACGATATCCTGAAGGGAGTGGGGCATTTCCACGATACTGGCGATCTGTGCCGGGTTTACTGGTTTTCACCGCCCCCCACGGAAGACGAATTCCGCGCTTTCATTGCCGGGTTGGAGCCGCATCAGGTCGCCATCGGCATGCAGTCTTTCATCGGCCTTTCGGTCGATGATATCCGGCGCGTCATCAATATTTGAAGCAGAAGCGCACTGGAATATCTGGCAAGTTTCCCTGTACAGCACAGCATATTTTAACCATTTGTTTTCTATAAAAAAATATAGTCACGCCTCGTCATGGTATTCTTAAAAGCACGGAAGTTATGATGGACGGTGAAGACAAGCGCAAATCAGGAAGCGAAGGCAAGCCCCTTCTCGCATTTTCGGATGCGCCTGTCAGCGACAGCAAGAAATCCCGTTCCACGGAGGATCAGGCTTCGCCGACACCGCCATGGACGCCGCCTGCGAGCCCGCGGGAGCGAGCGCAATATTACCGTTCACACCAAAGCGCTTCCAGCGCACTGACGGATGAAGAAATTGCCGGACTTCGCGAAATCGGTCGCGATGCCGCCTCAAGCGAAGACAAGGCTTCACCTTCCGATAAGGAACAGCCCGCCAGCGATGCCGATGAAAACTGGCCGCGCCGTTCCAATGCCGCGCAGGATGCGGAATGGAAGCCTTTGATCGATCCGCGCATTGCGATCGATGTCATCCGGAGTTCCAGGCGGCTGTTGCTCCCCACGACGATATTTGGCGGTATTGTAGCAACCCTTTATGCCCTCTCGCTGCCGCAGACCTATATTGCCAGTACGGACATTCTCGTCGATCCGCGCAATATCAAGGTGGTCGGAACGGAACTGACGCCGGGGCAATTGCCCACAGACGCCTCTCTGGCCGTTGCGGAGAGCCAGGCGCGCATGATCGATTCCAGCAGTGTCCTGCTGAAAGTGATCAACAAGGCTCATCTCATTCAGGACCCGGAGTTTAACGGCACGCTCGTTCCCACCGGGATCGTAAGGTTTTTCGCGCAGCTGAAAGACCTGATCGGCAAGAAAGAGCAGAGCGACAGCCAGACGATGGAAACGCGCGTCCTCGACAATCTGCGTAAAAGCCTGACCATCCACCGCGATGCCAAGACCTTCATCTATTCGATTTCGGTCACAACACGCGAAGCGAACAAGTCGGCCTCACTCGCCAATGAGATCAGCTCGGTTTTTCAGGATGAACTTGCGTCTTTGCAGTCGGATGCGGCACGGCGCACCTCGGAAGAACTTTTCCAGCGGCTGGCGGACCTGCGCGCCAGTGTGGAAGGTGCTGAAAAAGCGGTTGCCGATTTTCGCGCGACACACGACCTCATCGACGTGGACGGCAGGCTTATCAGCAATAATGAACTGGGCCGCCTGAACGAGCAGCTTACCAACCAGCGCGCCGAAACCGTGCGGCTGCAAGCCCGTATCAATGTGCTGAAGGACGCCACACCGGACAGCGTGGTGGCGGGCACATTGCCGGAAGACCTGCGCTCCAACACGTTGACGGCCTTGCGCGCGCAATATGCGCAGGCGCGACAGGCGGCAAACGGCATGGCGACCCGGCTTGGTCCGCGCCATCCGCAGCTTATCCAGCTCAACTCGCAGGCCAATGCCGTATTGAACGACATCAGTGCAGAATTGCAGCGCGTGCGTTCCTCGCTACAGGTGGAGGTTCAGCGCTCGCAACAACAGGAAACGGCACTGAGCGCCCGTCTGGCGCAGTTGAAGGCGCGGCAGGCGAACGACGCAAAAGACCTCGTAAAACTGCGCGAACTGGAGCGGGAAGCTGCCGCGCGGCGCTCGATCTATGAAGCGTTCCTGCTGCGCTCACGCGAGACAAGCGAACAGGAAGGCCTCAATACGGTCAATATACGTGTGCTTTCGGCGGCCCGCCCGCCGCTGGAACCAGCCGGATCCACACGCAAGCTCATCGTCATCGCCGGCCTGATCGCGGGCTTCCTTGCAGGGCTTGCCATCACAATCATCCGCAATTTCGGGCGGTTGCTGCGCCTGTAGAGCATTTTCGAGCCAAAAGTGCGAAACGCCTACGCATAGTTAGAGGGTTCCATTAAAACAGGAACCCTCTAAAGATCAGATGACATAGGATCGCAACGGTTCAAACCCGTTGAACGCCACCGCCGAATAGGTGGTGGTGTAAGCGCCCGTGCCTTCGATGAGAATCTCATCACCGATGGTCAGCGAGACCGGCAACGGGTAAGGCGTCTTTTCATAAAGTACGTCGGCACTGTCGCAGGTCGGGCCAGCCAGGACACAAGGTTCGGTTTCGCTGCCGTCATGCGGGGTCACGATCTGGTAGCGGATCGCCTCGTCCATGGTTTCGGCCAGACCACCAAACTTGCCGATGTCGAGATAGACCCAGCGCACATTGTCGTTGTCCGCCTTGCGCGAAACCAGCACCACCTCGGTCTTGATGACGCCTGCATTGCCCACCATGCCGCGGCCCGGCTCGATGATGGTTTCCGGGATGCGGTTGCCGAAATGCCGGGACAGCGCGTCGAAGATCGCCATGCCATAGGCCTGTGCGGTCGGCACATCCTTGAGATAGCGCGTCGGAAAACCGCCGCCCATATTGACCATGCGCAAGATGATGCCCTCATCGGCAAGCGTGCGGAAGACCGCTGCCGCGTCAGCCAGCGCACGATCCCAAGCCGTGAGATCCGTCTGCTGCGAGCCGACGTGGAACGACACGCCGTAAGCATCGAGGCCGAGCGCCTTGGCGCGGCGCAGCACGTCCTTCGCCATGGCAGGCACGCAACCAAACTTGCGCGAAAGCGGCCATTTGGCACCTTCGCCATCGGTCAGGACGCGGCAGAACACGCGGCTGCCGGGCGCGACGCGGGCAATCTTTTCCACTTCTTCCACGCAATCGACCGCATAAAGGCGGATGCCCAGATCGAAGGCGCGCGCAATATCGCGCTCTTTCTTGATGGTGTTGCCATAAGAGATACGGTCTGGTGTCGCGCCTGCTTCCAGCGCCATTTCGATTTCAGCAACCGAGGCCGTGTCGAAAGAAGAGCCGAGCGAAGCGAGCAGGCGCAGGATTTCCGGCGCGGGATTGGCCTTCACCGCATAGAAAATGCGCGAATAAGGCAAAGCTTTTTCAAAGCCCTGATAGTTTTCGCGCACGACATCGGTATCGACGACGAGGCAAGGGCCTTCGGGACGGCGGGTGTTGAGGAAATCGATAATACGCTGCGTTGCCATGGTTGCTCTCCCACGCGGCCCGTTTTTACCGCTGACGAGGGGGACAAAGATGCATAAACGCCCCCGCAGTGAAGCCAGTCTGTGAAGATGCTGATGTCACGCGAAAACTTTATGCGGCGATGGAACAACGCTAAACTAAGCGTTACTCCGCTTTGTCTGCCTTGGCTTGGAATTGGAGAACCGCATCCGCACTTCTGGCAATGAAGGTGTGCCTCTTCAGTAATTTCGACTTTTGGACAGCCGAAAGACACTAGAAAGGCCCGCACCGTCGTTGCTTCAAGATGTCCTCGATCTGGCGGTTGGCCATCAGATCGACTGGAGCGGTTAGGTCCAGGTACCGTACCGAATTCCTCACCATTCGAGGATCGGCGGACACCCACAGGCACGTGCGACTTTGGGCAAGCGCCATATAAGCGCAAAGCTATGACCGTTCAATGACAAATGCTGCGTGGGCCGAATTTATTTTTTTATAAAATCCGGTTGAACCCTATGCTTGCCATTGTTCAATATAAGTGAAACATTTCGATGTGGGACTTCCGTTCTGACGCCCCAAAAAACCTTTTATTTATCGCATGTTGTGAACAATGGCCAATCTTGATCCTTTCAATGCCCTCATTGCCAAACCTGAAAAACCCCTTGCCCATGCCGCAAGCGGCCCGCTTGCAGGTGAAAGGCTGGCGGTCAAGGACATTTATGACATTGCCGGAATGGTGACCGGATGCGGAAATCCACAAATTCTGGCCGAATCACCCGTCGCCCGGAAATCCGCCCCAGTGGTGGAAAAACTGCTTGCGGCCGGCGCCGAATTCATCGGCAAGGCGCAGACGGATGAAGTGGCTTTTTCCATGATGGGCCAGAATTCGCATTACCCCTATCCGATCAATCCGGCGGCCCCTGATCGCGTCACTGGCGGCTCCTCATCCGGTTCGGCTGCGGCAGTCGCGGGAAAGCTTGCCGATATCGCGCTCGGCTCGGACACGGGCGGCTCCATCCGCACGCCTGCAAGCTTTTGCGGGCTGATTGGCCTGCGCTCCACCCATGGCCGCATTCCGCTCGAAGGCATCATGCCGCTTGCGCCTTCGCTGGATACTATCGGCTGGTTCGCACGCGATATTGCGCTTTATGAAAAGGTGGGCGCGGTCCTGCTTGGCGACGACGCACAGGAATTCAAGCTGACCCAGCTTCTCTATATGCCGGTTTTGGAACAGCTCTTGCTGGGGCAAGCTGAAACCGATGCCTACCGCGCCATGTTTGCCAAGGTGCGCCCGCATTTTGCAACTCTCAAGGCGGCAAGCCAGCCGACGCTTTCCATCGATGAACTGTATCTCGCCTTCAGCCAGATACAGGGCGCGGAAGCATGGGAAAACCATGGCGCATGGATTTCCTCCGGCAATCGCCAGCTTGGCCCCGGTATTGCCGACCGCTTCGCTTACGGTGCCGAAATGACCGCCGATATGGTCAAAAACCAGCGCGCAAGGCGCGCCCGCTTCGCGGAAGAATTTGAGGCCATTATCGGCGAAAGCGCCGTTCTGGCGCTGCCAACCGTGCCGGGCGCGGCCCCGCTCACCGGCGAACCTTTCGAGGCATTGCAGGCCTATCGCGAACAGGCCCTGCGCCTGCTCTGCCTTTCGGGGCTTTCGGGCCTGCCACAGATTACATTACCCCTGGGATCATTGAGGCCGGGCGGCACGATGTATGACGCACCCTTTGGCATTTCCTTCATCGGACCACGCGGCAGCGACCGGACGCTGATCGCGCTGGCTCAAACCATCATCAGCGAGCGGAGTTAGACCATGGACACGCTGACACGCATGCGCGCCTTCATCGACGTGGTCGAGGCGGAAGGCTTTTCCGCCGCAGCGCGCAAGATCGGGCGGTCCAAGGCACTTCTTTCCAAATATGTGCGCGAGCTGGAAGACGAACTCGGTGCCCGGCTTCTCAACCGCACCACGCGGCAATTCTCGCTTACTGAGGCCGGACATACCTATTATCACCGCGCGCTCGAAATCATCCGCGAGATCGATGCGCTTCAAGATGCCGTCAGCGAAACCAGTTCGGATGCACGCGGCCGCATCAAGCTTTCCGCCCCGCGTACATTCGCCGATGCCGTGATCGGTCAGTCACTCATCGATTTCTGCCTTGCACACCCGGAAATCGTGCTCGACGTGCGGCTGGACGACCGTTTTGTCGATCTGGTGGAAGAAGGCTTCGACCTTGCCATCCGCATCACACGCTTGCAGGACTCCTCCCTCATTGCAAAGCGGCTGTCACCATTCCATTCCGTCTTGTGCGGCGCGCCGGAACTGATCGCCCGCGTGGGCAAGCCACAACGGCCGGAGGATCTGACCGACCGCCCCTGTATCGTCGACACCAATGCGCGCGCGCGCAATAATTGGCACTTCCGCAATATGGACGGCTCAATGATGACCGTGCCGGTCAGCGGCCCGATCGAGATAAACAGCCCCGTCGCCACCAAGAATGCGGCGCTTGCGGGCCTCGGCTTCTGCATGTTGCCTGCTTTCATCGCCGAAGATGAGATCGAGCAAGGCAAGCTGATCACCTGCCTGGACGAATTCATCGTCCGGGATGGCGGCATCTATGCGGTCTATCCCCATCGGCGCTATCTGCCCGCGAAAATCCGCGCACTCGTGGATTTTATGACCCAATGGTTCAAGGAGCGGGAATAGTGTCTCACTTTTGCCGCCTTCAGGCATAAGCGTAATCCAATGAAATTTTCTATGCTGGTTTCGCTCTGGCCCAGGCGCAGCTTCGTCCGGTCTGCCGCAATTGCATTGCTGGCCGGGTGTTTGCCAACGCTTGCACACGCGCATCCGCATGTGTTTGCCGAAGCGCGGCTGGAACTCACCATTGCACCAGACGGAACAGTGCAGCAGCTTGCCCATGTCTGGCGCTTTGACGATGTGTTCTCCTCCACCGTATTGATGGAATTCGACAAAAAAGGCGATCTGCAACTCGACCATAAGGAACTGGTCGATCTTGCCCATGTCATCAACAGCTCAATTGCGGAATTCAAATATTTCCAGTCGGTGCTGGCAGATGGCAAGGATGTGAAAATGGCAAGGCCGACCGATCTTGCAGCCGCCTTCACTGACAACCGCCTGCTGATTGTTTTCACCAGCAAACCGGAAAAGCCATTGAAGCTGGCACCGGGCCACAAGGTCAGTTTTGGTGTTTACGATCCCACTTTCTATACGGCCATCGACTATGTGAAAGACAGCGATCTGGTTGTGAAAGGCCTGCCCGCAGGCTGCACATCGAAGGTCATACGCCCCGACCCGGACGAAGCCATTGCACAGAACCAGGCGACATTGACCGATGCCTTTTTCAACGATCCGACGGGCACGGACATGTCGAAGATTTTCGCCACCCGCCTTGAGATCGATTGCGCAGCGAAAGGAAAGACTGGCTGATGAGAAGAACGGCAGGCTCCATGATCGCCCTCTGCCTGACTATGATCGTTGCACAAGCCTATGCGCAATCCTCGCTTGGCATTGGCGCGAATGAGGTGGCGATGAAGCCGACCGGCCCTTTTGCGCATATCATCCTGTGGATGAACGAGCAGCAGCGTTCTTTCTATCTCGCCATGACCACCGCACTGAAAGCCATGCGTGAAGACCCGTTGCAGGCTGCCTGGGGACTGGTCGGGCTTTCCTTCATCTACGGCATTTTCCACGCCGTCGGGCCGGGGCACGGCAAGGCGGTTATCTCATCCTACATGATCGCCAATGAAACCGCGCTCCGGCGCGGCATTTTCCTGTCTTTCATTTCATCGCTTTTGCAGGCAATCATGGCGGTCGCCGTGGTGGGGCTTGCATGGCTTGTGCTGCGCGGCACCGGAATTTCCATGAACCAGACCGCCCACTATATGGAAATTGCAAGCTTCGCGCTTGTGCTGTTTTTCGGCCTCTGGCTTCTGGTGCGAAAACTGCCGCAGCTTTTTAGAAAGCGCGACCATGCAGGCGCCGGGCCTGCCTCACCGCTTTTCGCAGCCGCACCGCAACCTGCCATCGTATCCGGCCCGGCATGGCAGGGGAGTATTTCGCAAGCCACCCGCACGGCTGCAACCAGCAGCACGGTCAAGCTCAACTACAAGCCCGCCACCGCCGCAACCGATCACATCTTCATCGGAGAAGGCGACGTATGTGCCGCCTGTGGCAATGCCCATATTGTCGACCCATCGACACTTGGCGATGACTTCAACTGGAAGACGGCATGGTCGGCGATTTTTTCCGTGGGCCTGCGCCCCTGCTCCGGCGCGCTGATCGTACTGACTTTCGCGCTGTTGAACGGCCTGATGGTGGGGGGGCTGCTCTCGGTCTTTGCCATGGCGCTTGGCACGTTCATCACCGTAGCCGTTCTCGCCACCTTGGCCGTAACCGCAAAGAACACGGCCCTGCGCTTTGCGGGCAGCAAGGCCATGTCGGGCCGGCTAAAGGCGGCAATCGAAGTCTGCGCCGCCCTTTTCATCACGCTGACAGGTGCACTTTTGCTCAGTGCTGCGCTGGTGAAGTGAGGATAATTTCACCTATCCTAGGTTTGTAAGCTTATTAACGAAAATTTTCTATTTGCATAAATTACCAATATGCATGAAGTCACTTCCATTGACATGAACAACATGTAGGTTGGCCTTATACGGCTGGGGGCATAGCGGTCAATGATACATGCATTCAAACATTCCATATGGACATGGTTAGGAATTCTGGGCGGGGCCTTAACTTTACTATCCAATTTGCAAGGGATTCTCGATCTCGCAGAATGGGCTGATTGGATAATATCAAAATGGCAAAAACTGATAATGCCCGCCGTTTCCAGCCTCATCAAGTTTGTCGCTATCAGAGTTTCAAACGATGCTGCTTCAATGATCGTAATGGCAATTTTTGTAAGTTTCATCGCAATAGGTGCGAGAACAGAAAACGAATTCAAAGGGAAAAATAGAGAAATTCGGGCAATCAAATGGAGCAACATTTTTAATATAAATATATATATTGGGATGATGTTATATATATATCGCAAATTATATTAATTAAGTTAATATTTTTATTTCCGTATTTTATGCAAATGTATATTAAGTTTCATATAGTTTTATTATATTTACACATCTTTTATATGTATTATCTATTATTGTTGGCTTGCGGGGATGGCCATTCTGGACGTCTCTGACGGTAGCAATAAGCATGATCGGCTTCAGTTTTATTTTTAGCTACTCTGATTACGGATCAGTCCCATCAAACGTATCGGAAACAACATCTGCTATCGTTGCCACTTCCTTCGCCGTCGCCTGCGGATTAACGGTGGTCGCAATAGCGCCACCGCTAGCATTTACGCGAAGAATAATAT